>CAYNGH010000075.1:0-15581 GCA_964396845.1 uncultured bacterium
GGATACCCAATCTATGCAGAGTGGGCGCTCTATTGAGCAACACGGGATGATCTTCGATAACCTCTTCCAGAACATCCCATACATCGGGACGCATCCGCTCCACCATTTTCTTGGCGGACTTGATGTTGTGAACCAGTCCCCGTTCCACCAGTTTTTTCATTACAAAGGGTTTGAACAGCTCCAGGGCCATTTCCTTGGGCAGCCCGCACTGATGCAGTTTCAGCTGAGGGCCCACCACAATAACAGAACGGCCGGAATAGTCAACCCGTTTCCCCAGCAGATTCTGACGGAATCGCCCCTGTTTTCCCTTGAGCATATCTGAGAGGGACTTCAGAGGCCTGTTGTTGGGGCCGGTGACAGGTCTTCCCCGTCTTCCGTTGTCGATGAGAGCGTCCACTGCTTCCTGAAGCATCCGTTTTTCGTTCTTGACGATAATATCCGGCGCTCCTAACTCCAGCAGTCTTTTAAGTCGGTTATTGCGGTTAATAACCCGCCGGTAAAGGTCATTGAGATCCGACGTGGCAAAACGTCCGCCGTCTAACTGAACCATAGGACGAAGCTCCGGCGGTATGACAGGAATCTGCTCCAGAATCATCCATTCGGGCTTGTTTCCCGACTTGCGGAAGGCATCCACCACTTCCAGCCTTTTTACTGCCTTTGACCGCTTCTGGCCCGACAGGTTCTTAACATCATCCCGCAGTTGTTCATATACTTCAGCCAGGTCAATCTGACGAAGCAGTTCACGGATGGCCTCAGCCCCCATCATGGCAACAAAATCACCGCCATATTTTTCCCTGGCTTCCCGGTATTCCATCTCGGTGAGAAGCTGTTTATGCTCCAGGGGAGTATCCCGGGGATCAATCACAACAAAGTTTGCAAAGTATATGATCTTTTCCAGAACTCTCGGGGACATTTCCAGGAGCAGACCAATGCGGGAAGGCACTCCCTTGAAATACCAAATATGGGTCACCGGTGAGGCCAGCTCGATATGACCCATCCTCTCCCGGCGAACCTTTGACCGGGTCACCTCCACACCGCACTTGTCGCAGATTACTCCCTTGAACCGGACCCTCTTGTATTTTCCGCAGTGACATTCCCAGTCCTTGACAGGGCCGAATATCTTTTCACAGAAAAGCCCGTCCCTTTCCGGTTTCAGTGTTCTATAGTTAATGGTTTCCGGCTTTTTCACCTCGCCGTATGACCATTCCTTGATCTGTTCCGCTGAAGCCAGACCGATTTTCATGGCCTCGAAATTATTGACATCAATCAAGGTTATAACCTCCTTCTGGAGCTACCGTTATCGGTTGCTTTATATCAAAGGGCTCCTGCCCGGTCCTACTTACCCGATGTCATCTTGAGAGCTTCCTCGCCCAATTCCAGACCCAGCTCCCGGGCAGTGGTCCTCACATCATCTATCTCCATGCCCCGCATGTCAACTTCCTTGGGACGGCCCTCGTTGAGGCCCGAGAGAATCTTGACATCAAGACACAGCGACTGCATCTCCTTGATGAGGACCTTGAAAGACTCGGGGACTCCCGGCTCCATGACATTGTCCCCCTTCACTATGGCTTCGTAAGTCTTGACCCGGCCCACCACATCATCGGATTTCACCGTGAGAAGCTCCTGCAGGGTATGGGCAGCACCATAAGCCTCCAAGGCCCAGACTTCCATCTCGCCGAAACGCTGGCCGCCGAATTGAGCCTTGCCACCAAGGGGTTGCTGGGTTATCAGTGAATATGGGCCTGTTGAACGAGCATGGATTTTGTCGTCCACCAGGTGCGCCAGCTTCAGCATATATATCTGGCCCACCATTACAGGACAGTCAATGGTTTCTCCATTACGACCGTCAAACAGGATCGTCTTGCCGGTTTCCACAATCTCCTTATACTTGACCACATAATCGGTGAAGCTGTCCAGGAGCTTGTTGTCATAACTGATTTCGTGCCTTTCCAACACTCCCCGGCAACGTTCCTTCAAGGGACGATCCTTGATCACCTCGTCGATTTCTTCTTTTCTGTAGGGGACATTGTTGTCCTCACATATCTTTCGAATCTGTGTCCGGATGGATTTGCCCTTGGCAAGCTCCTCCACTGACAGCCGGGAGATGTAAATGTGATTCTCCATGAAGTATCGGGACAGGCGTTCCTCCAGGGTATCGTAGCCTATGAGAGTCGCCACATCCTTGCGGTCCACACTGATCCCCTGGGCATTCAGATCCCTCTTGAGATGAGCAATCTTCATAAACTCCATGATTTCTTCCTCGGTGGCCGAGTCGAAAACAGGGCACTCAAACCGGAGGCCCAGCTCCCGTCCCGCATAACCGAGATGGGTTTCCAGGATCTGACCGATATTCATACGGGAAGGAACTCCCAGAGGATTGAGAACAATCTGCACCGGGGTCCCGTCAGGAAGATAAGGCATATCCTCCACGGGAAGAACCTTGGCAATGACCCCCTTGTTACCATGACGGCCCGCCATCTTGTCCCCCTGAAGAACCTTTCTCTTCTGGGCAACATATACCCGCACCAGCTGGTTTACCCCGGCAGAAAGCTCATCTCCCTGATCCCGGCTGAATACCTTGGTATCAATAACTTTACCTTTTTCGCCATGGGGGACCTTCAGGGAAGTATCCCGGACATCCCGGGCCTTTTCTCCGAATATGGCACGCAGGAGTCTTTCTTCTGCGGTCAGTTCAGTTTCACCCTTGGGGGTCACCTTGCCCACAAGAATGTCCTCGGCCCGCACATCAGCACCGATACGGACAATGCCTCTCTCGTCGAGATCCTTCAGGGCATCTTCCCCGACATTGGGAATGTCCCTGGTAATCTCCTCAGGCCCCAGTTTGGTGTCCCGGGCTTCGCATTCATATTCTTCGATATGGATTGAGGTATAGACATCATTCATCACCAGGTCTTCACTGATGAGAATGGCATCCTCGAAGTTGTAACCTTCCCAGGGCATAAAAGCCACTCGGATGTTCCGTCCCACAGCCATATTGCCCTGGACACTGGATCCTCCGTCGGCTATCACATCACCGGCCTTCACATAATCCCCCAGACGGACGATGGGCCGCTGGTTGATGCATGTCCCTGCGTTTGATCGCTTGAACTTGTGAAGACGGATCTGGTGGAATACTCCTAATTTGTCCCGAAAACATCCGCATTCAGGACATTCGATATATTGTGATTTCTTGTCAACCTTTTTCTTTTCCCAACGGTGATCGCATATGGGGCAGATCATCTGAGAGCCTTCCGCCAGTTTCAGGGTTTCCATGTCCTTCTTGTCCAGGAGCTTCAGCCGGATGTCATTGGCGGTGACACTGACCACCTCGCCACTGTACCTGGAAACCACCAGGGCCCCGGAATCCTTGGCAGACCGGTATTCAACACCGGTTCCCACCAGGGGAGCCTCGGGCCTGATAAGAGGAACTGCCTGACGTTGCATGTTGGCACCCATCAAGGCGCGGTTGGCGTCGTCATGCTCCAGGAAGGGAATCATGGCCGTTGCCACCGACACTACCTGCTTGGGGCATACATCCATAAAATCAACATTCTCCCGGCGGACAACCCTGGTTTCATAGGAGGCCCTGGCCACAACCCTGGAGTTAATGATATTATTCAATTCATCCAGAGTGGTATTAGCCTGGGCAATGGTATAGCGGGCTTCCTCGTCGGCGGTGAGAAATTCAATCTCGCTGGTGACAACGCCGTCCCTGACCTTGCGATAGGGGGTCATTATGAAACCGAAATCATTTACCGTGGCATAAGTGGCAAGATACACCACAAGGCCGATATTGGGGCCTTCCGGGGTTTCAATGGGACATACCCGGCCATAGTGGGAGTCGTGAACGTCCCGCACCTCAAAGCCGGCCCGCTCCCGGGAAAGACCGCCGGGCCCCATGGCCGACAGCCTCCGCTTGTGGGTCAACTCCGCCAGGGAGTTGGTCTGATCCATGAACTGGGAAAGCTGGGATGAACCAAAAAATTCCTTGATTGCCGCCACCACGGGACGAATGTTGATGAGGGCCTGGGGAGTTACCGTTTCGATGTCCTGCACCGTCATCCTTTCCTTGACTACCCGCTCAAGACGGAGAAGCCCAACCCGGAACTGGTTCTGGAGAAGCTCTCCCACTGCCCGGACACGGCGATTCCCCAGGTGATCAATATCATCAGTGGTTACAGGAACACTGAAAATCAAGGGTGGATCTTCCCTGGTTTCCTTCATGCCCATCATAAGATGCATTATGTAACGAACTACACTGACAATATCCTGGGGCTGGAGGGTGGTGACAAAATTCAGGGGCTGACTGCACTCGGAGCAGTTGAGATGTTTTGCCCTGTTCAGACCCCCGCAATGGACGCATTCGATGACCTGACCCAGCTTTTTGTTGAGCTTGTAACGGCCCACTCTGGCCAAATCATAACGTTTTGAATCGAAAAACAGGTTGGTCAGAAGAGTCCGGGCGCTGTCCACCGAGGGAGGATCCCCCGGACGGAGCTTGCGGTATATCTCTACCAGAGCTTCGTCCTGACTCTTCACGCTGTCCTTCTTCAGGGTAGGCTCCAGCATATGCTCATCGCCCAGAAGCTCCACTATATCCTGATCCGTTTCATATCCCAGGGCGCGGATCAAAACGCTGACGGGAATCTTGCGGGTCTTGTCAATACGGCACCACATGATTCCGTTGCCGTCGGTTTCAAACTCCAGCCATGCTCCCCGGTTGGGGATAAGCTGGCCCGAGAACAGCATTTTTCCCGTGGGATCCACCGATGATTCAAAATAAACTCCGGCGGATCGAATCAGCTGGCTTACAATAACCCTTTCGGCACCATTTATAATGAATGTGCCCTTGTCGGTCATATATGGGAAGTCCCCCATATATATCTCCTGTTCCTTGACCTCCTTGATCTCACCGGCTTCCTTGATAATAAGCCGTACCTTCACCTTCAGGGGACGGGCATAGGTCATGTCCCGATCTCTGCATTCGTCAACATTATAAGTCGGTTTGTCCAGGGAATAATCCAAAAACTCAAGAACCAGGTTCCCGGTAAAGTCTTCGATGGGAGAAACCTCATTGAATATCTCCCTCATGCCTTCATTGATGAACCACTTATAAGAATTAAGCTGAACTTCGATGAGATTGGGCATCTCCACCACATTGGGAATCTTCTGGAAACTGAGAGTCTTAACCTGGGCAGTGTCACCGGGGTTGTATGTCATAACAAGGGTCCTCCTCCCATAAATGGAAAAAAAGCGGGGTTTAAAAGTTTACACCTCGCTTTTAATAATTAACTGAGCCAACCTGTCCAATAAGCTCCACTCTCACAGTTAGTGTTAAACATACGGAAAAAAAGTAGGATTATATTATCACATTTCATATAGGCTGTCAACAAAAAAACAGTGAAATATGTCATTTATGCCGAACAACCCTTCTCATGGACACGATATTTCAGTTGGTATCACCGGACAGATCCCCACTCCAGCCGGACAGACAAAATGAAACACCGGCAGAAAATTAAAAAAGCGAAGAGCAAAAAACTTATTCTCAACCCTCGGGCTTTTCCAAAGTCATCACGGTCTTCCCAAGACGAACCACATCACCGTCATTTAAAAACTGCTGAACTCCCTGGGCAATGCGTACATTATTAATAAAACTGCCGTTGGAAGACCCCATATCCTCAAATATGAAACCGTCATCCTTGCGGAGTATCCGGGCATGCCGGCGGGAAATATATGCCTCGTCATCCACATCAGTCAGGTCTATGTCGGGGAAAATACCGTCTGCAGGACTCTGACGGCCGATGGTGATAACATCCTTGTCCAGAATGAACTCCACATCATAATCCTGGACCACCAGCCGGGCAAACCCCCCGGCACCTTCCACCGGAGCCGAATCAATAACCCCGGCACTGAGAGCAGCTTCCAGGCTGGCTCCGCAGTCGTCACAGAACTTTGAGCCGGGAGGATTGTCAGCACCGCATGCCGGGCACATCAATTCCTCTCCCTCAGCATCTTCAGGTTCGGGGATAGTTTCGTCCTCGACAAATTCTTCCTCTTCAACCTCGGCAACGGCAGGAGGTGTCGTAGGCAACTTGGATCCGCAATCCTCACAGTATGCCGCACCTTCAAGGTTATCAGCGCCACAAATGGTGCATTTCATAACAAGTCCTCCTTGAAATCATATGTTTTCCTGATTATTCTATCGCAGGGGCAAAAATCCTATTAAAAAAATTATTATCTGGGAATAACCTGCGCATTACGGCATGGGAGGAACCTGGCCCAGAAGCTGGGTCAGCTTGCGGGTGCCGTATTCCAGTTTCTTGGTTCCCCGGGAAGTCATACGAGAGCCCCCTTCAATCCGTTTGGCTTCCTCCATGGCCTGATCCGCAAGATCCTTCTGGCCATGCTGAAGCAGGGTGGTGGCGGCAGAACGAAGCAGTCGGGTAGCCTTTGTCTTATCCCCGGCCTGGGCAAATTCCATGGCCTTGGTCTGCTGACGGAAAACCGACACTAAATCCACCACCTGTATTACCCCGGGATTGACCCGGCTGGCCAGGCGGGAATCGTTGGTATATGACACGGTAATATCCCTGGAAACTTCCTGGCTATCTCCCTCACCAGGTATTTCAAACTTCAGCTTGACCTGGGCAACCCGATAAGTCCCAGGCCGGCGGGAAGGAAGCACCAGCTCAAACAGAACCGATTGTACCTCCGACTGCTGAATATCCTGGAGTTTCATGGTTACCACCCGGTTAACACCGGGAAGGGCGCCCATATCGTTGATTAGGGGTTTCACCTTGTGTGCCCGGCGCAGTTCAATACCCTTGGAAAGCTTCAATTGAAGCTGGGGATTCAAGACCACCACTGATTGGACACCCTTGAGTTCCCGGTCAAATATATCGGGGATATCCCTGGGGATGTCAATATAATAAGATGTACCCCGGCAGGCGTTGGCAATATCCAACAGAAGCTTTTCGTTAAAATCGTCCCCCACTCCGATGGTAGAAAAGCTGATTCCCCCCAGAGCGGATTCCTCGCAACGGGCTTTGCATTTGCCTTCGTGAAGGGTCAGCCCGTCGGTGAGAAGGATGCAGTGATTGGTCCGGCTCTTGGAAAAATTCCGGTTAATCTCTTCGATGGCTCCGTTTATTCCCCGGAGCATCTCGGTGCCCGAACCCACATCAATATGATCGATATTTCTGATTATCCTCTTGGCAGATTCCTTGTCGTGAATCGGCCCTGCGGGAATAACCACCCGGGCCTTGTCGGCAAAGGCTATGATGGAGCATATATCATCGGGCCGGAGCTGGTCAATCAGGTGCTGAACTGCTGTCACTACATATTCCAGCTTTTCCGCGGCATACATTGAACCGCTCTTGTCCAGAACTATAGAGAGATTCATAGCTGCAGTGGCCGATGAAACTCCGCCGGAACCGTTATCCGGCTTGACATCCGCCAACAGGTATATTAATTTGCTCTCGCTGGTGACCATCACATTATTATAACTGACTTCACATTCCAGGCTGACAGGAGCACTCATAGGTTCTCCTCCTTATGAAACTGTTTTAAATATTTTAACTGGGACAAAAAGGCCAATCCCTTTAACGCTTCTTCCGACGTTTTTTCTTTTTCTTGGTCTTGCCCTGTCCCTTGGATTTCTTTTTTGATTCATCATCAGGGGAATCATCGGGATCCCCTTTCTTGAGATCCGGCTCTGGGGTTGCCGGGGTCTTCCCGGAATCCTCTTCTCCGGGAGAATCCTGGGCTTCAGGAGTCTTTGCCTCTCCCCCGGCGTTGTTCTTCTCTGGTTCTGTTTCACTGTCGGGGGATTCTGTCTTATCTTCCAGACTGTCTTCGGTTTCATCCTGGACAGCTCCTGATTCTTCGGCACTTTTGGCGGATTCCACAGAAGATTCCCGGGTCTGCTCGAAGGACTGCTTTATCTCCACCAGACGATCTTCCAATCCCCGGGGGATCTCCAGGGGTTCCGTATCTGGCCCGGCACTGGAAAGACGTTTCTTTTCCAGCTCTTCTCTCAGACGGCGATCCATGGGAGGAAGGGGTGAAGACCCTTTTTCTTCTTCATCATCGGCTCCATCCTCCATGACCACTTCCCGGATTTCCAGAGGCTTGTCTGTATCTTTTTTATCAACTGTCTTTTCTGCTTCCTCCTGCATACGTTTCTTTTCTGCCTCTTCACGCATGCGCTTTTTGTCCTGTCCCTCCCTGCGACGCTTTTCCTTGGCTTCCTTCTGGGAATCGGCCTGTTCCCTGGCTCTCTCTTCGGCTTTTTCTTCCTGACGCTTTTCCAGAATCTGGGGAATCACCTTGGCTTTCTCATCAAGACGGAGAGTCTTGGGATGCTCCACAGCTCCCTTGGCCCGGAGGCATACCAGGGTGGCATTGTCGTCAGCACCCCGTTCAAGGCATGTGGCGATCAGCCGATCTGCGATCTTGTCGGGGACGGCCTCTTCAAGGATAATGGAAATCAGCTCCTGATCCGGGAAATATTCCCAAACCCCGTCAGAGCAAAGAATTATAATATCGCCGGGCTTAATATTATAGTGATAGACATCAACCTCCAGATCCGGCGTGGTGCCCAGAGCACGATAGACAGCACTTCGCTGAGGAGATCGCAGGGCTTCTTCCCGGGTCAGCTGGCCCAGACGAACCAGCCTGCCTACCAGGGAATGATCCTCGGTGAGCTGCATCAATCCAAAATGACGGTTAAAAACATAACCCCGGGTATCTCCGGCATGGCAGAGGCAGAGATTATTTTTTATAATCAGTCCCGCAGATATGGTGGACCCCATTCCCCGGCGGGCCGGATCCATCCGGGAATAATCAAACACAACGCTGTTGGCCCGCAGGACAGCCCTCTTGAGGATGTCCCCGGACTTTTCCTGCAGGTTGTCATCGGAATAAAGACGCATGGTTTCTGCATCAACGTTGATGGGCATAAAACTCTGAAGCACTTCCGAGGCGATGACCCGGATGGCCAGGGATGATGCCTTGTCCCCTTCTGCTTCGCCTCCCATGCCGTCAGCCACCACTAACAGTTCCCAGAAGTTGGGCTTGGATTTTTCATAAGACCCAAAACGGGTCACAAGACATGAATCCTGGTTGGTGCTTCGAACCTTGCCCACATGGCTTCTGGCCACCACTTCAAATTCAAGATTCGGTGGCTGAAGGGGTTGTCGCCGGGGAGTTTCTTCTTTATCTTTCAATGCCTTCAGGGCCGTGAGCATGTTATCGACACTGCTGAAGCGTTCGCCGGGCTCTTTTTTCACTGCCCGCATGATGATCTTTTCAAAAATCGGATCTATTAATAGATCCGTGTCGTTCAAAGGCTGAAAAATAAAGAAATTCTCCCGGGACAGCTTTGGCGCTCTGCCTGTGATAAGAGAATATATTGTGGCCCCGAGGCTGTATATGTCGGAATGTGGCCCCACATTTCCACCCACAAGGCCGTATGCCTCAGGAGGCGAATATCCTTCAGTCACAGCAAAGTCCGAGGGGGAGTCATTCACTGAAGCAATCCGGGAAAAACCCGTCAACTTGAGCACTCCGGCATCAGTCAGAAAAAAATGAGCCGGCTGAATGTCCAGGTGGAGGATGGAATTCTCATGCAGAAAAGATAGTCCCCTGGCTGCCTGAACCGCTAAATCCTTGATTTTGTCCTGTCCCGGAGCCTTGCCCAGTGAACCGATGATCTTCTGAAGATTCTCACCGTGAAGGTTTTCCATCACCACAAAAATAGAACTGTCCCGGCGGAATATGTCCAGGGGCCGGGCAACATTGCGATGAGGGTTATCTCGAAGAATCATGAAAAGTTTCTTCTGGCGTTCAAGCTCCCGACGAATATTGCCCGGTTCATACTTCTGCTTGATCCATACCATCCGGTCATCTTTTTTTCGATCCAGGGCCTGATATGAAGCATCCCAGTCGCCTTCCTGAAGGATCTTCACGATCTCATAGCGATTGTTTACAATATCCCCCGGCTGAAAGGATATTATTCCTCCCTCAGCCTCGCCGGCACCGGTTTCTTCCAGCATTGCTCCGCACTCCTCACAGAAGGTGGAACCGGCAACATTCTCAAATTCACATTCCGGACAGATTGTTTCCGCCATATATTCACCCCAAAGTCAGTCACCCCCAAGGCAGGCCGTATCAGACAATACCCCGGAGGCTGATTAAATCAAAACCTGCAAAAACCATATATAATGGCCTCTGTCTGCCTTATCTTATACATCAATTTACACAAATCCTCTAAATGACTGTAGAAAACCATTGAAAAATCCAGTTTTCAAACCAGCCCATATGAAATATCCCGAACCAGAAAGTGCCGATAATAACCCACAGCAAAGTGGCAAAAAGGGTCACATAAAAAAACACCTTCAGGGACTTTCTCTCACCCCGGGGAAGGGAAAAATATGAAACAGAGTTATACAGGAATCCAGCAAGTCCGATCAAAGGCAAAAGGCTCAGGAGAGTGAAAAAAAATACCAGGATATAAGTAAAAAAGTTCAGGTGCCTGGGTTCAATCCCCAGGGACACCGGAACAGTCTTATTGAAATTTTCTCCCTGGAGAAATACCGCTCCCCCATAACTGCCGCCATGATTGAGAGAAGAAGTATAAGCCGTCACTGTCACTTCCTGATCCGTGCCGTCAATCAGGCCGGGATATACCCGAAGCCAGGCCCTGTCAGACCGGGCATTGATCCGGGATACTGTCCCACGGATAATAAAAGTGCCACGGCGGTTTTCTCCTTTTTTGGCCTTGCCGAAGTCTATTTCATCGGGTTCCACCGTCACCTGATCCAGAAGCTTTGTGGAAGGAGGCTCCGGGGTCGCGCCCTCCAGGGAAGGGGATATGTCGCCGGTCAAGGATGACGGCCCGAAAAGATAATCCCGGAGTTTATCCACATTCCGGAAACGATCCCCGGGATCCATCTGCACCAGCTTCAATACCGCCTTTTCAAGCCGGGGATAGACCTCCGGATTAATCTTGGAAAGAGTGGAAAAATGAAAAGGATTGTCCGAAGGATCAACCCCGGTGAGGGCAAAGTATAAAGTGGCGCCAAGGCCGAAAAGGTCCGAGCGGGGATCCGACTGGCCGGTTCCATATTGCTCCGGGGCGGCAAATCCCGGGGTCCCCATTATTACTGTATCTTTGGTTTTGCCCCTGGAAAATATCCGGGCAATGCCAAAATCGATGAGCATCACTTTTCCATCAGGCCCCACCATTATGTTAGCGGGTTTGAGATCCCGGAAAATAACCGGCGGATCCTGTCCGTGAAGATACCCCAGGGCTTCCATAAGCTGGGTCAGTATCCCCAGAACCTTATCCACCGGCAACGGGGGCGGAGTTTCTGCAAAAACCTCTTCCAGGGTTTTCCCCTCGACAAAATCCATCACCAGATATTTCCGGTTCCCGTCAACAAAAAAATCGGTAATCCGGGGTAGATTCGGGTGATTCAGGGTTGCAAGGATCGAGGCTTCCTGCTGGAAGGTATCTTGAATCAGCTTTCTGGTGTCAGGATCCCCATAATCCCAAAGCTCCTTCATTGCCCATTTCTTTCCGGGAATCCGGGAATCCGAAACCAGGTAAACGGCTCCCATGCCTCCACGGCCAAGAACCCTTTCCACCAGATAGCGTCCAGCTAATTTTTTTCCTTCTTCAAGAAGAACCGACAACGATTGGATCCTCCTGCCAGGGCTTTAATTCACAAAATATTCCAAAGTTAATTTGACGCAGAGATATATTTCCCTGTAACCGGCAAGATACCACATTTATGAAGGATAAACAGCTCCCCCGGTGAAATAAGCTTCAACCAGATACCGCTACAAAGGCAGGATCTGAATCACCGGGGGACTTTATCCACAGGGTTGATACTATGAATAATAAAAAGACAGCCATCCTGATCCTTTTGTTTATTCTTACGGCCATATTCTTTCAGGTGGCATTTCTTTATGATACCAGGGGAAATCAGCTGGAAATCACCCACGAAACCCACGTTCAGAGCCTCTGGCTCTTCTTTGCAGTCATGGCCCTGTCCTTTGTTCCATGTTTTATGATGGGCTACAGCCAGATGAAACCGACTCTGGGTTTCATCCCGCCGGCTTTTCTGGTGGGGCTTTTCTGGATACTCCTGACCCACCGCTTCAGCAGGGCGGATATTAACATAATGACGTTGGAAAAATATATGCCTCACATGGCAGTGGCCATGACCGTGATTGCCGGATTCTTCGGCATCCTTGTGGTTTCACTGTCATCAAGAATATTTGATTCCTGGTCAAAAAAAGAACAGGAAGAAGACGATGATAATCAGCAACTGATAGATACCAACGACGCCATAAATGCCACAACCCCTGATGACACCGGCGATACCACCCAAGGAGATTCCAGGGAACCAGAACAGAAACCTGACCAGAAACAAGAGAAACCCGCAGAAGAAAAAAACCCGAAAGAAGACCAAAACATCGGGAAAGAAGACATATCCGGGACACCAGAATCCGCTGAGGCCCCAGAATCCCGCCGGAATGAGTCATAATCCACCCGGAAAGAAAATATGGAAATAAGCGAATTAATTGAAAATATCAACAGCCGGAAAAACCGCCGCCAACTGAGGGAATACCTGAGATCCCTCCGTTTTGAGTTGCGCTTCAATTCCCTGAGGGAACTGATATATCATGTGGATGTTTACCTGTCATCGGGAAACTGGGAACAGGCGGATCAGCTCCTGGCAGTAGCGGAAAAACTGAGCCGTTATGTGGAAGATGACAGCGGAAGCCGTAATCCCAGGGATGTTCGATCCCTGAAGATCATCACCCAGAAGAAAAGGGCCAAATACTATGACAACCGGGGAGAAAGAACCGAGGCCGCTGCCCAGTACCGGGTAATAATTAAGGGACTCAGAATGCCTGAGGAAGAAACCTTCATGGCGGAGATGCTCATGGAGCTGGGTATCGTCGAGGAGCACATGGGCAGAAAAAAAGAAGCCCTGACCCGTTTTGACAAGGCATCCCGGCTTTACGGCACCCGGAAGGATTCTTTCAATTTCAAGGCGGCACTTTTTAACTGCGCCCATGTTCTCTACGACCTGAACTTTTACTCCAAGGCCGAGGAATTCTGCCGGGAAGTGATCCTGGGTCATGAGGAAGGAAAAAAACTTCATTCTCCTGTGGCCCATTCATACCTGGAGATGGCCAACATATACGAGATCCAGCAGAAAGAAGAAAAAGCCAGAATCTATTATCAGAAGGCTCTGGACTGCTACCGCCGGCTTCCGAACCTCCTGAAGATGAGCGACATATTGAACCGTATCGGCTCCTATGAAATCGAAGACGGAAACATAGCTTCAGCAGAGGCTGTCTTCAGGGAAGCCCTGGACATCAAGGAATCCATCGATTTTGCCCAGGGAAGGGGAAGATATTTCGAAATGATGGGAGATCAGCTCCGCTGGGGAAACAGCCCCCGGGAAGCCCTCAACTGCTACAACGGGGCTTATCAGTTCTTTGACGAGGCAGGATGCGAATCCAGCAAGACCATAATAAAACATAAGATTTTCAAGGTGCTCCAGGAACTGGGACTCCAAAGAAAAGACCTGGGGACTTTCATTGAAAAGTTCAAAAACAAACCCTTTGATCCCTCGGGGATGGAGGAGCTGGAAAAAATCGAATACGGCAGAAACGGCAACGACGGATACATTACCCCGCCGGGGATGCCCTGGGATTCACCCCACAGCATCCGGGTCAACCGGCGGTTCCTGATATATCTCTTGCGGAACCTGTCCAGGGCAAGTTCCAGGCTGGGAAAAAAGCAAGATTTCCTAAAATACTCCCGAATCAGATCCCTGGTGGAAGAAGATTATAAAAAACAAAAATAACCCGGCGAGGTGGGAAAATTGAAACTTGACAGAATAAAAACACTCACTGCTTTTATCATATTAACAGCAATAATGCTGACAGGGACGGCACCCATTCCAGCCCTGGCTGAAACCAGCGCTACCGAAGGGCTGGGATTTGCCCAGGGAATCCGCCATAAACTGGCCGAAGAAAAGATCCCTGATTTGCCTGAGTATCTCAACGGACTGACCAGGGATCGCCTTGAAGGGTATGACCGTATATCAGGAATCCTGGAAAAAATCCGGAATCTCCGGGTCAGTATCGATATAAAGCTGTTCATATATGAAGATGTAACTGCCAAACTCTCCTCTGCCAGGGAACTGGGGCATGACAACCCTCAGCAGATGAGCCCCGAGGAGCTGTTCGGCGAAGGGGCATTCCCCATGAACACCGAGGGAGTTGATAAGATCCTCCCTGCCGGTCTTACAGAAGCCGAAAAGAAGTCAGCCCTTCAGGTCCTTGAAGACACCATTGAACTTTTGGCCATTCCCCGATTCCAAAGGGAAGTGGAATTTGACGAGGCCTTAAGTCCTAAAAAGGCAAGAATCTTTTATGACAATGCCCGGCAGAAGCTGGAAAATTCCATCAGCGACGATGTAAAAACCCTCACAGACATGGCGGACAAATCCCGAGAGGATATATCCGCCTACGGAGTGCGAAACATGGTAATCCGACTGCGGGCCGGCAGAAACGAGCACTATGGCGGAGTGATGAAGAACTTTCAGGATGACGACCCTATTGTTGCCGGGTTTATCTGCAGTACCCAGGGAGTCGATGAAGAGATACCCGTGGAATGGAAGCTGACAGCTCCCGACGGCCAGGTGAAGACAGGAAAGACTGCCATCGAAGGGAGCCGGCTGAATCATTATGTGGAGCTTTTCCGGGACACCTTCACCGATGAGTCACCCCGGGGACGCTACCTGTTCGAAGTTGTCACCCTGCCGGGAGATCCCCGGGAGAAGACATACTCGGATCATTTCATGGTGGGCAGTATTCCCTTGGAGATAACCTCGGCCTTCATCCTGACCAAGGATCGAAAACCTGCAGAATTGTTCTCGCCGGGGGACTCGATTCTGCTGGCGGTTCAATACCGCCCCCCCCAGGGGGCCTCTGACAGCCAGGGAACTTTTTCATGGAAAGTATTCAATCCCGACGGAGGAGAAGTTAAAGGCCTCTCCCATACCGGGCAGTTGAATCTTCGAACCTCTGATCGGGAGATCCAGACAAAGTATATCCGGGGAGTGATTCCCAAAGATGCTCCCGGAGGGACATACAAATACCAGGCCCAGGTAACTGCCGGCGGTGAAAGGGCTTCATCGGAAATCATCACTTTCGGAATCAAGGCCGGGTTCACTGTGGAGATTTCTGCCAGCTCCGCCAGCTCCAGAACCGGTGACAAGGTCATATTCCGATCCAGAGTGTTCGGCGGTACAAAACCATACAAATACCGTTGGGAATCCGATACCGGAAGCACATCGGATCGCAGTGACATTGCCATAATCTTCACCCATCCCGGAAAAAGAAGAATCACCCTCAGAGTCACCGATTCCAGCACTCCGCCCCAGTCAGATAGCACCACGGTTCATGTGAATGTCACGGAAAACTGATGTTTACATTATTTTTTTTCCTGACGGGTCTTGTCCAGGTACATATCGGTCATACTCTTCATCCGT
>CAYNGH010000076.1:0-15369 GCA_964396845.1 uncultured bacterium
CTGTCAGGATAACATCCCGAGCCCGGGATGGCAGAGCCCAGGTAATGGAGATTGTTGCCTCCGAGGGAACGTACCAGCTGAAGAAAGACCAGATGCGCTGGATAACATCCGGGGGAAAAATAAGCACCGGGGGGCTTCAGTCAACCTTGTTTTATGTGAAGGAAGAAGGCGAGAAAATAACCTTTGCAGGAGGCGGATGGGGTCATGGTGTGGGGCTTTCCCAGGAAGGAGCCAGGGGCCGGGCCCATGCGGGACAGAAATATGACCAGATCCTGGAGCATTACTACCGGGGAATTGACCTGGAAAAAAAGTACTGATCAGCGGGTCAATCTCCCTGCCGGGGAGGTTCCTGTCCATCGCCGGCGTTATCATTATCGGGGCTGTCCTGGGATTTCTTGAACTCCCGGATCCCGTCGCCGATGGCTTTCCCGATTTTAGGGATTGACTTGGGGCCGAATATCAGCAATGCCAGGGCCAGTATGATGATCAGTTCCGTCAGTCCGATTGTGGGCATTGACACCACATCCCTCCGGGCCGAAGCCCTGTTCTTTCGGTCAATTGTATATTATTTTCTCCGAAAGAGCAACACCTCTTTTCCCTGTTAAATCGGCAAAAGGTAATTATCCTCTCAGGAAGAATATATCAAGGTCTTCTATTTACTACCTTTCAAGGATGGTGCAGAATGTCAAGTCAGTCCGATGCCATGGAAAAATTCCAGAACATGAAACTCCCGGAGATTATTGCAAAGCTGGGATCTCCCTTTCGAAAACAGCAGGATGAGCCTGATGTAAATTTTTTTGACTCAGGTTTTGAACTGCAGGTGGTCAAGGGAGCCGACACGGGAAGGATCATCCCCCTTGACCGGCGGGAAGTGGTGCTGGGCCGGGGTATGCCCGATGAGAAAACCAGCCAGAGAAATGTGATCTTCGATGACACCTCGGTGGACGAGATTCAGGCTTTCCTCCGGTGGGATGACGAGCTGGAACGTTACATCATATATCATCATTCCCCGGATGTCCCCACCAGCGTCAACGGCAGGGTGATAAAAAAATCCCTTCTTCATTCCGATTACCGGATCCAATTCGGCAATGTGGTGTTGTTGATGGTTTCCATCAAGGAAAAGAAGATGAAAGAATCCGCAGTGGTGTGGGATGATTTTCAGGCGGGACGACGCCGGGGAGAAGAAAGCATCGATTCCGGCTTCAGGATGGTGGTGGTGGAAGGCCCTGACAAAGGCGAATCCTTCAGTCTGGACAAGAACCTCCTGGTAATCGGACGTCGAAAGGGCGAAGGAGATATGCGGGATTCCTACGGTATTCTGCTGTCGGATCCGAAACTGCCCGAAGAACTGGCTCTGCTGGTCTGGAACAATCAGGAGGAAAAGTTCGAGGTTTACCAGTCGGAAAAATCCCCGGTTCCCATCCGTCTTTTCCGGGTTCTGGAAGACCAGTCCATGGAGAACCAGGTAGGTCAGAGTTACAACAACCTTCTCCAAGACAAGGATTCCATCCGGGCCGGGGATACGGTGCTGGTTATTCACCGCACCGGCGGAGGCGAAACCCAAGACGCAAAAATTGACATCGAGATGGAGCTTTCCGGCCCGCCGGCTGATGATGAATCGGGAGTGCCGGGACATACTGCCCCGGGGCATTTCCGTATCGATTATGTTTTCGAGGTGGTGGAGGGAGCCGACACCGGGCACAAGGTTTCTCTGCTTTCCGAGGAAATCACTGAAGGCAGGATAATCACCTTCGGATCTCAGGGTGATGTCCGGCAGAACGACATCGAGCTTGATGAGCCTGCCATAACCAACATACAGGGTTACCTGGAATTTACCCAGGGTAATATGTATCTCATCAATGAGGCCCCTCCCACATTGATATATGTGAACAACTATGAGATTCATGAAAATGAGAAGATTGTCTTAAACGGCGGTGACCGCATCAAGATGGGAAACACAGTGCTCACCTTCACCGACAACCGGGTTATTGCCGCCCTTCGAAGATACAAACTGGCAGTGATTGCCGGCAACCCCGAAGAAAAAGGAAAACGATACCCCATCGAAAAGACTATGATGTTTATGGGGCGGGGTTCATCCTGTGACATCCGGGTGAAGGATCCCGAGGTTTCCCGGCTTCACGGAGTCCTTTCCTTCAAGGGGGGACGGTTTCACCTGGAACACAAATCAAAGGTGAATCCAACCTTTGTCAACGGGGTATCCCTGAAGCGGGGCCAGAGTCGCATCATCTTCCCCGGCGACAAGATATACCTCTCCAGCAAGTCCATCCTTCAACTGGTTCGGACCGGCTCCTGACCATCCCCGACTGGAGCTGGCATAATTGCACCAGAACAACTCCCGGCAAGATATTACTCAACAACTGCCGCCACCGGCCAGGAGCAGTAAGACAGCTTTCGCCCTCCGCATTCTGGCGGGATTAATCCTGTTCGGGCTGGCTCTGTGGGGCGCAGAACCGCAACAATTATGGCACCGGGCATCCTCGGCAGGGTGGATGACTTTGCTCGGCGGATTTTTGCTGATCCTCGCCGGCGCTTTGCCGGGATCCAGGGCATGGCTCATCCTGTGTCGGACTCAGGGACTGAGAGTATCTTTCCGGGAGCTTCTTCGGTTGAATCTGGTGGGTTATTTTTTCAACTCATATCTGCCCTCGGGGGTGGGGGGTCACCTGTGGCGGGGATATGCCCTGGCCCGGCAGACCGGCAAAACCTGGCCGGCGGTAACGGCAACTGTTCTGGAGAGGGTTTCTGCCTTCGCATCGATACTAATTCTGGGAGGTATATCCCTGATAGTCAACCATGGGCTTCTTTCCGGAGCGGGGATCTTCCCCCCGGTGGCGGGGTTTATGGGATTAATCCTGACTGGATTCATCACCGGTGTTGCCCTGCTTCCCCGGCTTCTTGAAAAGTTGGCCTGGCCCCCCAGCCTCGCCGACGGCCATCCCCGAAACAATCTGAAAATGCCGGCGGAGTTGTGGCAAAAGAGCCTGCCGGCACTGTCAGCAGGGGCAGTAATCAACACCCTTTCCCAACTTGCCGAGGCGGGAGCATACTGGCTTCTTCTCAGCCGAATAGCCCCGGGGATTGAGCTTCTGCCCATTCTCACCCTGGTGCCCCTGTTGCGGTTCATCAATCATATTCCCATCTCTTGGAATTCTCTGGGAACTCAGGACCTGACAATGATTCTCTTCTGGGGAGCAATGGGTCTGGGTCAAGTGGAAGCCCTGTCGGCATCCATGCTGATGCATGCCCTGAGGCTTCTCACCGGCGGAGTGGGAGGAGTTCTCTATATGGTGGAAGGTGCTGGAAGCAAGAACTCAGGAAAAGCCTCAAACACTCCGGAAATCCCGGAATAACTGATCCATTCTTTTCACATAAGCATCGGCATCAAACTTGCGACGCAGTCCCCGGTCATTCATATACCGCACAGTACCGAAGACATTCCTCTGGGCCCAGGGCCGGTCATGCTTTCCGAAGCACCATGCCACTCCCGCATAACCGTTGGGATCCCGGCCATCCAGCTGATACCTGTCATTGAGATAAACCGCGATCCTGTAGGCTTCTTCCGGCTCCCGGGTCCATTCAAGGATTTTCTTACCCCAGTACATCCTCATATACCCGTGAATCCTGCCGGTAATAAGCAATTCCTTCTGGGCAGCATTCCAGTAGGGATCATGAGTCCCGGCCCTTTCCCATTCCTCCAGGGTATAATCATACTCCCGGGGATCCTTCCGGTGGGAATTTATGGTGTCCCTGCACCACCGGGGAAGGCAGGAAAAGTCATCATAGTTTTGGTTATAGCTGGTAAAATTTATGGCCAGCTCCCGGCGGACAATCAGTTCTTCCAGAAATGCCCCGATGCCGGGACTGCCGGAATCCTGAACCGCTATGGCCACCTCCACCGGGGAGATGTTGCCGAAGTGAAGATACGGACTCAGGTTGCTGGTGCCTTCGATATTTGGATCATTACGATTGTCCTCATATCCATCCAGCCGGTTTTCAATGAACTCCCCGAGGCAGGCCAGGGCCTGGGATGTGCCACCCAGGGTTTCCTCCACCGGGAGGACTGATGTATCGATCCCCAGCCGGTTCAAAGTACCGTCAATGTCGCGGGGATCCATCATCTCCAACCCCGGATCCTGCCAGAGTCCTTTCCATTGCACCTTCAACGACTCTTCATCGGGTAGTGTCAGAAAGTTCTCCCGAATTCGGTTGATTTTTTTCCTGATGGTCCACGCGGCATACTCTTCTCCATCTGATACAATCCAGGCAGGCACTACCATGTCAGTTTCCACTTCAATGAAGGGACTGCCGATTCTCTCCTTCACCTGTTGGCGCCACTGCCGGGGAACCTTGGTATGGGCGGTATCCGTCACCACCACCGGGGCATCTTTTGCCATGGTGACGACCCCGGACACCGGATCTGTGAGGGCCATCAGGAATCCGGCTCCCCGCTCCCGGATATGCCGGGCAGTTTCCATCAGTCCTTCCAGCATGAATTTGTAATGACGAAGGTTGGCCATGGGATAATCGGGAGTGAGGCAGAAAAGAACCAGCAGTGGCAGACCCATGGAGTTGGCTTGATCAATGGCAAATTCAAGGGCATGATTAAATCTGGCCCGCATGGATCTCTGCATCCAATAAAGAACATGCCTTCCCCGGATGTCAACGTTTCCGGGGTATTCTTTCAACCTTTCCCTTCGGATTCTCATCTTCCGGCTCCTTTCCTGCAGGATATATTATAATATCTCCCCTGCGGTCACTGGATGCCACTGCATTGATCCTGCCACCGCCGTCAATGCCGTCGGGGCCGACACTGTAGAGAGCAACCCGGCCATCTTGATTAATATATACAAAATCCCCATCTCCGGAAAAGGGATCCGCCGGCAGGGACGGCAGGTATCTCGGCACCAGCTCATTTAGATGCTGTGGAAAATCCCCGTGATCTACCCGGTAAAGTTGCAGTGCAAGAAGGGTCTTCAGGCCGTCGATTCTGGCCCGCATCATGATATAGACTTCAAAGGCCCTGTTATGATTGGGAACAACAATCGGAGCAACATATGACAGGGGAGGAAACACCGGCTCCGGAAAGGTCCAGCCACCGTGGGGATAATGCTCCGGCAGATTCTCCACCAGGTCTTTATGATAATTCTGAAAGATCCGCTGTTCCCTGGCAAAAAAAGATCCCTGCAGGAATCTGGCTCCCCAGGGCAGATCGACTTTCAGAATCTTTGTATTCCCGGCCCGGATACTCTCAAACACATTTTCAAATATCAGAAACTCCATATCCACCAGTTCCCGATATGTAAAACACCCCTGATCAAGACGATCCAGCTCATCAAGGATATGAGCATACATATCTCCATCCAGATCGTTCCTGCCTCCGATTGAGATAAGAGGATCCAGGGCAATGGAATTGAGCGCCACAGCCATCATACCATGAATCAGGTTTCCCCCGGAGCCGATGGTGTTGCCCATCTTTATCACAGCAAAATAGTGATGGACTGCTTTTTTTATATTGCCATCCCTCTCCTGAATCATTCCCAGAATTGTAATGAACTGGGCCAAATCCCTGATTCCCAGCAAATCGATGGTTTTCTCTTCAAAAGTTTTATGGCTGACAACTGCAAAGCCCTTTTCCAAAGGGTATGCCTCCATCACCAGTTTTATGGATTCAGAATTTGCCTTCTGGTGTTCAATGAAAACCGGCACATATTCACCGGGGATACTGGATCCTGTGATACTGGACATATCCGGCGGGGGCAGTCCCATTCCCCTAACAGTATGCTCCACCGGGGCATATGCTTCAACAGCCCGGACATACTTATAGTAAGGGTTCTCTTCATGGGGTATGGCGGCAATCTCCCTGACTCTGTCTTCCACCCGATTCCTTTCGGATTCTGCCCACTGCCGGTTATCAGGGACATGCCATGCACCAAAAAGAAACAGGCTCAGCCCCAGAACCACAAAGCATAATAGTATGATAATCCGCAAAGGCCAGGGGTTTTTTCTTTTTTCTTCCGGACTATCTCCCATGGCTGGCTCCTTTAAAACATTACAGGAGTTACGCATTTTTTTTTCGGGGAAACTTTTTCGTGAAAAAGTATTCCCCCACCCCCCTTCAAAAAGCTTTAAATCACGTAATACCAAGCATTTACAATGCTCGGCATTACTTTTATCAATGTGTGATCAGATATTCTTTTTTTAGAACGCACCTTCTTCCTGTCTGTAGTCTATCAAATGATTTTTCGATAATATTTAGGTTTGCTAATAACACTAATCTAATCATGCTCAACTTTGAGTAACTCCTGACATAATATTTTTTATTCAGTTTTACCTTGCCGACGAGGATCCCTTTCCCGGAGTGAACAGTTGTGTTTCTTCAAAATAGTGTTCGGTCAAGGTCAGAAGCTTCGTCCCGTCAATGCCTCAGCGGTCAGGATTGGGGTTTCGAAATGCATTGTTGCTGTTCTGTTCAATAAAATCAAAGGTCAATGGATATTGATGTGAAAAAATCCACTATCAATGCCTCTTTCGGGAGGATTTTTGCCCTTATGATAAAACAAGATTACAGAGGGGAAGAGCAGGTCTTCTGGGGATACAAACGGTGTGTTTCTTTTTGCCCCGGCCCAAATACTATAAGCCAGGAGATGATTATGGCGGAGATCGACAAATATCTTAAAATGTTGCTGGATCGGGAAGGCTCGGATCTCCATCTGATTGCAGGTCAGAAACCCTGCATGCGGATATTTGGCAGGCTGGATTATGTAGAGGACTTGCCGGCTTTAAGCGGTGAGGAGATCGAGAGGCTGGGAATGGAGATTTTCAGCGTCGAAAACAAAGAAAGACTCCCGGCGGATAAAAATATCGACTTCGCCTATGAGGTTATCGAGCCTGACGGCACGAGGATTCGCTTCCGGGGAAATGCATATTATCAGAAATACGGCCTGAATATAATCTTCCGGGCAATTCCTGTCAAGATCCCCACCCTGGAATCCCTGGGGATGCCCCCGAGGCTGGCAGACCTCACCAACCATCACCAGGGGCTTATTCTGGCCACAGGCCCTGCCGGTTGCGGAAAAACATCAACCCTGGCAGCCCTGGTGGAGATTGTCAACCAGAAAAAGGCAGAACATATCATCACCGTTGAAGATCCCATCGAATATGTGTTCACCTGTAAGAAGTCCCTGATAAACCAGAGGCAGGTGGGGCTTCATGTGGAATCCTTTGCCCTGGCCCTGAAGGGTGCCCTGCGGGAAGACCCTGATGTTATCCTCATCGGGGAACTCAGGGACCTGGAAACCATCCAGCTGGCCATTACCGCAGCGGAAACCGGACATCTGGTGATGGGAACCCTCCACACCCAAAGCGCCATCAAGACCATTGACCGGATCATCGACTCCTTCCCCATCGATCAGCAGTCCCAAATCCGCACCATGCTCAGCGAATCCCTCAAGGGGGTCATTGCCCAGAAACTGCTTCCCAGAAAAGACGGCAAAGGGCAGATCGCCGCGGTGGAAGTACTCATCGGCAACCTTTCCGTGGCCAATGTCATCCGGGAAGGAAAGACATACAAGCTGGAATCGGCAATGCAGACGGGCAAGAACCTGGGCATGATTATGATGGATCAGTCCATCCGGGATCTCCTGGACAAGGATCTCATCACCCTGGAGGAAGCGAAGCTCAATGCTCGAACCCCGGAGCTGATGAAAAAGACTGAGAAGAAAGAAGAGCAGTCCCCCAAGTAACAATCCCCATGGAAGGCCATCACCAGACAGGAGGAATTATCGGTGTCATTTTTCTCAAGATGGACAAAGAAGCTTGTTCCCGGATCTCCCCAGCAGGAGCAGACCCAGGAATCATCATACGGCGGGCCTGACTCATCCCCAGGCAAATCCTACATTGATCCTCTTGGACAGGTCCTCGAAAAAGGCAGTTATGACAGTTCACCAGACTCCCACTCCCCTGCAGCAGAGCCTTCAGATTCCTCGATGCCCACAGCTTCAGTGGCCACCCTGGAACAGCCCCATGGAGATGAGCTTGAACAGGCTATGGCGGAAACACCCCCGGAGCCGGAACCATCGGTGGAACACGAAATAATCACTCCCCCGGCAAATTTTTCCCTGGATGATCTCCTGAGGCTCCTGGTGGAAAAAGGCGGTTCCGACCTGCACCTTGCAGTTAACAATCCTCCCATCATAAGAGTTCATGGGGACCTGGTCAGGATGAACTCACCCCGGCTTACCCAGGAGAGGATGGAGGAAATCCTCAATCCCATCATGGCATACGATCAGAAGGAAAAATATCTGGCCACGGGAAACCTTGACTTTGCTTATGAAATCAAGGGGCTTGCCCGGTTCAGGGCAAACTATTTCAAGCAGTATTACGGGTTTGCCGCGGTGTTTCGAATCATTCCCAGCAAGATTCCCAGCATCGACAAGCTGAACCTGCCCAAGGTCCTCAAGGACATTGCTCTTTTTAGAAGCGGTATGGTGATTGTGACAGGCCCCACTGGTTCCGGCAAGTCCACCACCCTTGCAGCAATGATTGATCATATCAACGAAAGCCGTTCCGCCCATATCATCACCATCGAGGATCCCCTGGAATTTTCCCATCCCTGCAAACGTTGCATCATCGATCACCGGGAAGTGGGAATCCACGCCACCACCTTTGCCGATGCCCTGCGGGCCTGCCTGCGGGAGGACCCCGACATCATCCTGGTGGGGGAGATGCGGGATTTGGAAACCATATACCAGGCCATCAAGGCTGCGGAAACAGGAGTCCTGGTTTTTGCCACCCTTCACACCAACAATGCCCCCAAGACTGTTGACCGGATGATCGATGTATTCCCCGCCAAACAACAGGAGCAGATCCGGGCTATGCTGGGAGAATCCCTCAAGGCAGTGGTTGCCCAGCAGTTGATGAAAACCATCGACGGCAAGGGCCGTTGCGCTGCCAATGAAGTTCTCATATCCACATCGGGTCTTCCCAACCTGATCCGGGAAGGCAAGACCAGCATGATCCCCAACTTTATTGCCACCGGCTCAGAACATGGAATGCAGTCCATGGACCAATCCCTTTTAAATCACCTGAAGGCCAAGAAAATTTCCCTTCAGGCCTGCAAACAGAAAGCCACCGACAAACGATGGTTTAAAATGAAGGGGTATGATCTGGACAAGTTATGATAGGATCCCAGTAATGACAGATCGGGAGCGGTATGTCACCGTTCCTTTTTGATGCAACGGCCCTTGGTGATAAGAGGGATTTCTGTTATAATCATCTCTGACGACTTTCCAGATAGCTGAATGCATTTACCCCTGCCAACATGATAGGTCACAGGAGATGCCATGAAGATTGCCCTTGTTTCTCCCCGGGGTGCCGAAAGATTTTACGCGGGGAGCATGTTTGATGATTTGGAAAAACTCCTGCACCGGGAGTTGATTTTTCTCATGGAAGATATGGAATGGATGCCGAACCTGGGTCTTCTGACCCTGGCCGGGGTTATCCCCCCACATCATCAGCTTACATACATCGACGAAGAATACCTGCCGGCAGATACCCTGGCTCACCTGCTTTACCGGGAGGAATTTGACATGGTGTGCCTGTCGGTTATAAACGCCCAGAGCCGTCGGGCATACCAGATTGCCGACATATTCCGGGGCAGGGGAATCCCAGTAGCAATGGGAGGCATCCATCCCACGGCCCTGCCGGATGAATGCCGGGGTCACTGCGATTACCTTTTCATCGGCGAGGCGGAAGAGAGCTTTCCCCGGTTTCTTCTGGATTTTGACCGGGGAGATCCCCTGCCGGTGTATGAAGGCCGGGAGCAGGTGGATTTATCCCGCCTGCCTCCTCCCCGGTTTGATCTTCTGACTCAGTTTGATTATCACAAAAAATACAACCGCTTCCCCATACAGGGAACCCGGGGATGTCCCCGGCAGTGTGATTTTTGTTTTCTGCCGGTCATGTACGGCCCGGGGCACCGCCACAAGAGCGTGGATCAGGTGATCCGGGAAGTGTCCATGATAAAGGAGATTGTGGGAGATCCCTTCATCTCCTTCACCGATGAGAATATGCTCCTGAATCTTGATTATGCCATGGAGCTTTCCCGGCGGATGGGAGAGATGGGGGTTCTCTGGGAGTGTTATTGCGACATATCTGTTGCAGAGCAGGATGAACTGCTGGAGTGCCTTCGAGAGAGCAACTGTGTTTTGCTTCTCATCGGTCTTGAATCCCTGCGCCGGGAGAACCTTGTCCGGGAAAACCCCTGGAAAGCAAGCCGGGTGGATGGGTATCGCCAGTCGGTGGAAAAGATCCAATCCAAAGGCATGGGAGTATCGGGGCTTTTTATTGTGGGGTTTGAACATGACACCCCTGATGTGTTTGATGAGATTTGTGATTTTGCCCGAAGGACCAGGCTGATGGATGTGGAAGTGTCGGCCCTGTGTCCCTTTCCCGGCACGGAGCTTTACCGGCGGATGGAACAGCAGGGACGGATATTCTGCCGGGACTGGTCCCGTTACACATGGATCCATGTCAACCACCAGCCCATGAAAATGAGCGCCGGGGAAATACTGGAGGGACTTTTTGGCCTGTTTGTAAAACTTACCAGCCTGGACCGGCTGATAATGCAGAAAAAGTATTTCAAGAAAACAGCCCGTAAACTTTATGACAGATCCGCCGATACCACCGGACGGCCAACATTCCTGACAGGCCGGTGATGATATTTTCCACATCAGGAACCATGAGAGATGAAAAAAAAGCCCAGCTCAAAACCTGTCCCGGTCACCAAAGCCCTGCCTGTCCCGGGTGAAAATCCCGGCGCGCCTGGTATATTTGCCCGGCTCAGGATGCTGGCCAAATCTCCATGGAGATGGTATATAAACCTGCCCTGGCCCCGGAGGCTGATCCTGCTGATGCTGACGGCCCTCATCCTTCGTCTGGCAACGGCAGTTCCTCTGTCTGTGGAGCTGGATACTCATTTTTTTGTCCGGACGACCGGGGACATGACCGAAGCTCTGAGGGATGGATCCATATTCCACAGGGCGCCGATTCACGAAAACTATTACGGCATCGAATACCGTCCGCCTCTTTATGCCCTGACTGGGGCGGTGTTGAATCTTGCTGTGGGCAATGTGGAGCTGTCCCTTTACATGGTATCCCTCCTGGCGGGAGTCCTCCTGATGGTGCCGGTGTTTCTGCTGGGCCGGGAGCTTTTCGGCGACCCGGCAGGGGACATTGCCACAGCACTTTGTGTGATGAACCCGTCCCTGGTGTTCATATCCGGGATGGGACTCTCGGAATCCCTGTATCTTCTCTTTTTTATGGGGGGAGTATATTTCACCCTGACGGCTTGGAACCGGGGAAAACTCCAGGATTATATCCTTTGTGGCGTATCTTTCGGCCTGGCATACTTGGTGCGTTTTGATGGACTGGCCGGGGCAGGAATCGCAGGGATAATCCTGGCATCCAGAATAATCCCCCGAAAAGATGAAGAACCGTCAACAGGGGAGATTGTCCCTGTCCGGGGGTTGCTGTGGGGCGGATGGCTCATCGCCTTTCTGCTGGTGATTTCCCCTTATCTCATAATTACCCGGCTCTCATCGGGAACCTTTTCCCTGACATCCCCGGCAAAACAGCTTTATGATCTTTCCGAGGGGCTATATATCGTCAGGGGTGAACGGGATGGATACCGGGGATTTATCTATCGCCTGGGAGCACCGGGAGAAATGTCATACCGGGATCTCAAGCAGGTGACCGGCACCACCGGCGGAAGGCTTTACCGTCAGAACCGTCGGCTGATTATTCAAAACACCGTCAAGAGCCTGCCGGAGAATATATGGGTGGCCCGGTCAAACCTGAGCTGGTTTATGATTCTCACTGCAGGGCTGTTTTTCTGGATGAACGCGGGAAAAACAACTCTCAGGGATATTCTGCCGGGATGGTTCATCATGGCGGTGTTGCCGGGGTTTCTGTTCCAGTTCTGGGATCCCAGTCCCAGATATTTTGTTTTTCTTGTGCCATTGTTTTCCCTGTGGAGCGGAAAGTTCATATGGGACATATCCCGGCCTCGCCAGAATGTTCAACAGGGATCCCCGGTGTTTTGCCGGGTTCTCCTGTGGGTGCTGATTCCCGGTGCCATCCTGGCCTCGTGGACTGTCAGCACTCCCCGGCCCCTGGTGTATGATTTCTGGCAGTTGACGCCGGAGTTTGTTGCCATAACCGCTGAATCCCGGGGTATCCTCCTGCCGGTGTTTATCGCCATCACTGCCTTGGGCCTTGCCCATACCCTTTATTATCGAAGTGCCTCACCGGGAGTCCTTTTCGCCTCGGCGGGTTCCGGCCTTCTGTCCCTGCCGGGGATTCTGAACCCCCCATCGAGGACTATAACTCCGGGGCATTTCCTCACGGGATATGACACCGCACCCACAGCAGGGATCCTGATGCTGATTCTTCTGGGAGCCATATATTATCATACCGCGTCCCGAATCCAAGAGAAGAACCGGGATGCTTTTCTCCGGGGAGCGATAATAACAGGGCTTATCCTGATGGTGCCGGTGAATGTCCATAATATCCTTGTAGCCCGCAGGGCCAGGATCAGGTATAATCACCTCAGCTACAACACCGAGGCAGCCCTGACAGCAAAAGGTCTTGGATCCCCGGGAGAGCCGGTGTTCTGCCTTCATCCCCGGGATGCATGGATTGCCGGAGGGCGCTGGATGAAAATTCCCCCCTGGGCATCGGTGGAAAAGATCCGAAAGGTCATCAAGGAGGCAGGCGGTGGATGGTTCATTGCCGGCTCCGGCGAGATGGACTTGGAACGATCCCGTTCTCTCCTGCCGGCCCTTGCCATATTAAAACAGGAAGGGACTCTGGAGCTTTCGGGAGTCTTCACCCGGCCTTCCCCGGCCCGGGGAATCAAACCGGTTACCCAGTATCTTTTCCGGATTGTCCCAAGGGGAACCCCCAAAGACAACGATCCCGTAACCCTTGAATCTCCGCCAGAAAAACCCCTTGAGATCAACACTTCTGCTCCGTGGCCTTATTATCGCGGCGACATCCACAATACCGGCAGGACAAATCTTCCCGGGCCGGGCCGGGATGCCCGGATCCAGTGGAAATTCAAGGCCGGTCACGAGATATTCTCCTCACCGGTGATTGACCATCAGGGACGGGTTTACTTCGGTTGCGACGATTCCCGGATATACTGTGTGGATCAGGACGGGCAACAGGTATGGACTTATGCCACAGGTTATTATGTGAGCGCGCCGGGAACCCTTGACGAAGAAGAAAGATACCTCATCGGGAGCAATGACCAGTATCTATACTGCCTGGACAGGAATGGACAGCCGGTGTGGAAATTCAAGACGGAATATTATATCTCCTCAGCGCCACTTATTGCCGACGGGCGGATCTACTTCGGAGGCGAGGATCACCACCTCTACTGCCTGAATGCCGATGGTGAACTTTTGTGGAAATTCAAGGCCGGGGACGAGATTATCGGCACCCCTGCCTTGTCCCGGGACAAAAGCCAGGTTTATTTTACATGCCGGGACGGAGGACTTTACTGCTTGGATACTTCAGGCAGACTGGCATGGAAGTTTCCGACGGGAGGCCCTGTTACCGGGTCGCCGGCAGTGGGAAAAAATGATATAATATATATCGGATCCACCGACGGGAATATATACGGCATAAACCCCGACGGCTCCCTCCTGTGGAAGCATCCCACCGGCGCCCCTGTGGAAGGTTCCCCGGCCATCGGAATAAATGGAAATGTATATGGGGGGTCGAAGGATAGTTATTTATACTGCCTCAGTTCCCAGGGGGAATTGCAGTGGCGTTTCTCCACCGGTTACGGGGTGGAATCCTCCCCGGTGATTGACAGGCAGGGCCGGGTTTATTTCGGATCCCACGATCGAAATCTTTACTGTTTAAGTCCGGCAGGGGAACAGATATTCCGGATACCAGTTCAGGGGGCAATGCTGGGAGCCCCGGCCATAGGTGCCGGGGGAAGGCTGTATGTGGTTTCCCTTGACAACCATCTTTACTGCATAACAAACAGCGGGGAGTAAGCATCAAATGGCAGACATAATCGAAGCGATAAAAAAAAATGACGCAAAACAGGTAATGCATATGCTGGAAGAATGGCCTGAACTGGTGGATAAAACCAACAGACTGGGGGCGACTCTGCTTCATTTTGCAGTGCTGGAATCCAACAAGGAAATCGTGGAGCTTCTGCTGGAATATGGCGCCCGGGTCAACGCCCGGGACAACCGCAACTGGACCCCCATGAAATATGCGGTTCTGGCGGGCAGGGACGATATTTACCGGCTTCTGAGGCTCAAGGGTGGAATCGACTACTGAGGGAATAATAAATTGGGGGTGTTGCCATGAAAAGGCAGGAACTTTTTGAAACAATATACCGGTTTGTCACGGAGCTTCCAGTTAAGGATACCGAGGAGATCCGCCTTACCTTTCTGGAAGTGATGGAAAAGATCCGGAAAGAACGAAATCTAAAATCGGATCAGGATCTGATTGAAAAATTACCCGCCGAGGGTACGGCGAAGGATCCCCAATCCTCCCCGGAGCCTCCTCCCCCGGTGGATGGAAGCATCAAGGATCTTTTCTTTTCCCAGTTAAAGCAGGTGGCCAGCCAGATCAAGTCTGCAGGGAAACAGGCCATAAGTCAGGTGGGGGGAATCAAAAAAGACTTCACAGAAAAAGTGAAACTGACCGAAGGATCAAGAGAATCCCACCAGGAAGATAAAGACAGGGACAGCGAGAAAACCTCCCGGGAATAAGACTCGGGAATCACAGAATTGCCCGGCGACAGGATCAGACCTGCCATAAGTAACCCGGCAGGCCATGGCTGAAATTTTATTTTCTCATATAAACTATCCCTCCAGAAGACTGATCAGCATAAAAACAGTAATACCCGGCAAATCTGCATTTTTTTGACATACATTACAAATCATGGTAACTTATATATAAGAAGCTTTACTGCATCAACCTGCGGGAGAAATAAAAGCTCAGCCCGGCAGGAAGAGAGGGGTTAGATAATGGAGTTAGGCTCAAGCAGTTTAAAGCCCATGTCAGAAACAACGGTTCAGCGCAAGAATACCAGTTCCAGGCCCGTCCCCCGGAAGGTCAAGGTTATGACCAAAGTGGCCCGGGAGGATGTCAAAACCCTGACGACGGCAAGCAAGGTCACTATCACGGAACCACAGAACGATGCCGATGCAGGGACAAAGCCCCAGCCCCTGACTGTGGAGGTAAAACCTCAGCCATCGGTGGAAACTGTATATAAGCCGGTATTGACAGTTGTTCATGAGAATGTGGGATCCCAGGCGGAAG
>CAYNGH010000077.1:0-15201 GCA_964396845.1 uncultured bacterium
CAGGGAACAGATTAAAAGTCAACCAGGGGCAAAGCTGGCAGATATCTTGAGAGAGTCTTCCCAGGGTGACGAGATTCTCTATGTGACAGTGAGAACTCCCAGTGAAATAACACCGGAGATGGTTTCACAGATTCAGGATAGTCTTCGCCAGGCCCTGAAGGAAAACATAGTGCTGATTGTTCGCTCCTCAATTACTGTTGATGCCAGTGCCCATGGTTTTATTTATGAAGAAGAACCAGAACCAGAACCAGAGCCGGAACCGGAACCGGAACCAGAGCCGGTTATTATTCCGCCAGGGTTTGCTGAAACTCATCCTTACACTTATCAGCAGATTCACAGAATATTAATGCTGAATATCCCAAGAAAAGTGGAAAATGCTGTTTTAATTGATTTTACCTGCGAAGTCAAGGAAGATGGAATTTATGTTCTTGCCCAGGCTTTATCGCCAGAGGTTATCGATGGCGAGAAGACAGAACTGCTGGAAAGAATGTTGAGAAAATATGCGAATCCCTCTATTAATCTGAAGGTCAGAACTATCCTGGGGGCGGAAGTGACGCCAGAGATTTTAGAAAAAAGCCAGTAGCCCTTTGTAGATGAAAATTACAAGGAAAGAACTGACAAGACTAAAATTTTTGATAGGTGGCTTAACAATGTTTTTACTTTTTCGGGGCAGTATCAGAATCGGACTTTTTCGTTGATGCAAGATAATCTTCTCATCAGTCCTTGATGTTCAACTCCCTCACCAGCCGTTGTGTCATCTCATCGATACCCCGGCTTACTTCCCGGGAGGTTTCCATCTTCTTAATCAGGGGCGTTGTCACCTCTATGCCCCATATCTCGATGGTGTCGGGCATCAATTCCGGCTCCAGATGACGGCCCAGGGCTATGGCCTCGGGTATGGCGATGGCATGGGCGGAATAGGGCAGAACCGAGGGTTTGGGCAGATCCTCTTCCAGAAAATGATGCAGGGTCCCTGCCGGAGCGCCGGTGACCACCGCATCCACGATTATGACCCGTTCCCCCGGTTGCATTATGGAAAGGAGCTTCAAGCCGGGAGTGCCTCCCTCGATTACTTCCACGTGATCCGGGAGATCCATTTCCTGAAGCCTCCGGGCAACCTGACACCCCGCAGCGTCATCCCCCATCAGCAGGGAACCGCAACCGATAATTCTTGTCTTTTTCATTGGTTTTTCTCCTGTAGTCTGTTTTGCCATATTAATCCCTCCAGCCCCCACAGGGCCTTTGGCGGGGTTGAAAAACCCTCCAGACGGAAATCCTCGTAACCGCAGTCCCAGTATGAATGAGATGGGAGCAGGCGACGGGTTTCAATGCCGTAGAGTTTTCTGATGATGTCCTGCTTTTCCTGTATCTGTTGGGGACTTAGCTGGAGGGCAAAATGGTAATCTCCATGGTGGCCGAAGGAGATGAAGGGAATGCCCCGACTCTTTAATGCCTGGTGAAGGTATATGTGATGGGGATGGCCGTATTCCCCATGTCGGTTGTGGGAGAATATCAGCGGGTATCCCGGAAAGTCTATGCCCTCCATCCAGCTGTCGTCAAAATCGAAGGGCGCACCTTCCCGGACAACTGCCGGATCATCAGGATACCCCAGGCAGATGACCCGGGAGCCGGGGAAATAGGCATCCAGCCTCAGCAGTCCGGCAATGCGGGGACGGTTGAATGGGGAAGTGAGGCATATGAAGTCCAGCTTCAGCCTTTCCCGGTATCTCAAAAGAAACCCGCCCATCCACAACAGCTCGTCGTCGGGATGGGCGAAAAGAACAAGAGTCCTGCTTCTATTGTCACAATCCCGGAGTCCTATACCTTTGCCTCCTGGGATTTTTTCCTGGTGGTGGTTTTCTTGGCTGTGGCCGGGGCCTTTTTGGCAGTTGTCTTTTTTGCAGTCCTGGCAGGGGCTTTCTTTTTTTCTTTTTCGGCACTGATTATGGTGCCTGCGGGATTCTGGCCGGGGAAACAGAAAAGATCCTGAATAGTTGGCCACGACTGCATCTGGGTTGGATTCTGAACATACTCGATGGCAACTTTTGCCATGTGTTCCACCACCCAGTTGTAGTAATGATGGCGGATTGAATCGGGATGAGAGTCGGGGACAAGGTTGATAAAGTCGATGGCATAAGGCACGCCGTCCTTGATGGCAAATTCGCAGGCGTTCATGTCGTAGTCCAGAACCGATGAAAGCTTGATGGAATAGTCTTCCACCATTTTGCCCAGCTCCGGAGTGAGATGCTGATGATCCACCACATAACGGAGATGATGGGGCTGATGAGGCTCATAACGGATGGGCATGACATATTTCTTGCCCAGACAGAAGGCCCGGACATACTGGTCGAAATTGATAAACTCCTGCAGGGTCATCACCAGCTCCCCGGATTTGTTGTAGGCTTCCATCAGCTCGTCAAAGTTGTTGACCACGCTGACATCCCGCCAGCCGTAGCCGTCGGCAGGTTTCAGCACTGCAGGGAAACCGATATGTTCGATGATGCGATCCCACTTCAGGGGAAAGATCAGGTTGGTCAGATCATCGGCTTCGATGCCTTTCCTGTAAGCTTTGGAAGGAAGGGCAATGGTTTTGGGGACGGGGATCCCCAGCTTCTGGGCCACGGAATAACCGAAGAACTTATCGGAATAAAACCGGAAGGGATTGTTGATGACATAGGTCCCTCCCAGCATCGCCTGCTTGCAGTAGTGAAGGTAATAAGGTATCGCATGAGATATGCGGTCGATAATCACCTTGTAAGGGATATGGTACTCTGTGCCGGTTTCTGGAACCTGACACATTTCCGCCTCAATGCCGTCGATATTCATTTCGTTGATTTTATTGATGAGATCCCCTGGAAACGGGCCCTCGTTTGCGGCAAGAATGCCGATTTGTGCTGCCATTGTTTTCCTCCCTCATAATGTTTGCAAATTAGCCGGTTTTTTCTTTCAAGCCGGTAAAAACAAATGTTGTGCCTCCCAGCTTTATCCTGATGCCCTCTTCGACAGGAGCCTTCTCAACCCTTCTGCCGTCAACCAGCAAACCTTTGCGACTCTGCAGGTCTTCAATAAACAATTGCTCTCCCTGCCGGAATATCCTTGCATGTCTTCTTGAAACCGTTGGGTCCCCGATGGATATGCCACAGCGGGCATCCCGGCCTATGGTCAGGGGGAGATTCTCCAGGGGTATCCGCCGGCCCGATTCCAAACCCTCGATTATGTGAATAGATTCTGACACATCAGGGGCGGATGTAACGCCGGCAGGGGAGGATGCCGGGGTGGGATTCTTGGAACCCTTGGATGCCGGGGGAGCCAGCAACTCTGGCGGTATTTCCCTGGTTTCCAGAAAATCTGACGAAAGAGAAAAGCCCCCGGTTTTTTGTTCATTACTGCATGCCCAGTGGATAACCAGAGGGCCCAGGGTGGAGAATTCCCGCTTATGGGACTCCCGGCGGAGGTATTCCAGAATCTCATCGTTTACCCTTGCCCTGACCGACTGGAGAAAATCATAATCCTCCGGGGACAGGGTAACCAGAAAGTAATTTGGGACATATGTATCATTGATACTCACCCTCTTGTTTCTGGTCATCTCTCCCCATAACCCCCGGGCAATCTCAACGGGCTGAACCCGGCTTCCCCGGCCCAGCAGAGTGGTTTCGATGATTTTTTCCAGGGACTGCTCAAGGCTGTTAAAAAAACTCATTATACACCGTCCGCATCACCACATGAAACTTCATGGAAAAAACCGGGATCCTTCCGGCAAGGTCAGGATTCTGTGTCTTCCGGTTTTTTTAGTTCTTCTTCCTCATCATCATCCTCAATATCATTTAGGTCTTCCGACATAAGATCACAGAAGGGATCCTTGCCGTCACAACCCATCTGAAGTTCAGAAACCAGGGGCAGAGGCTCAAGACGATCCCTGTCCACCGACAGCAGTATCCTCTTCAGCTGGCTTGCCTTGGTGGATTTATCCCAGTGTCTTTCAAAGCTTTTATCTGTAAAAATATTATATATGGCCACCAGGGATCGCAGGAAATCCATCTTTGTGCCCGGAGCCTGAAGGAATACAAAAACTGTTCCCACAGGGTTCTGTCCGGGATTCAGATGAAAACCCCTCCGGGATCGAACCACCAGCATTTCCAGCTCCCGGTTCTGGCTGTCGGTAATCACCAGTACCGACACCCCGGGGATGAACATTGAAACAGCGTTCTCCTCAAGATTCTGCAGATCCTTCAATGCGGAATCCTTCTTTATTGCCCACAGCACCGATGTTTTATCCGCCAGCTTCTCCAGGAATTCATCCCTGGGCATTTCTCCCGACGGAAACCAGAAGTGCGCCTTTCGAACCAGCTTGTCAAAATGATCCTCCACCACTTCATCCCGATGGTGGATGATGTCTTTCAATTCAGACCCCAGATCTTCCCGGTACCTGTCCCGAGAGTAGCCATCGTACATGACCCGCTCCAAGACATGGGACATGGCTGATTCCCGGTTCACCTTAATTCGGGAATAAATAAGATACCATATCACTCCCGCCAGTATCACAATGAAAGATGTGACCAGGGGTCTTGTTCCCTCGATGAATATCAGGGCAGAGTTGGCCACAATACCCACTATGGGCAGAAAAGGATAAAGGGGACATCGGTAAAGGGGACGGTAGTTGTAAAGCCGGCTTTCCCGCATGATTATCACTGCCAGGTTCATCAGAACAAACAACATAATCATGATGGTGGATGCAATCTTTACAAAGGTGGCAATATCAAAAAACAGGATAAAAGAAATCATCATGGCCACAGTGATTAAAATGGAGTTTATCGGGGTCTTGAGCCTGGGATGAAGCCGGGCCAGGAATGAAGGCAGATGCTTGTCCCGGCTCATGGATACCGGGGTGCGGGACGCCGCCATTATTCCGGCGTTGGCGGTGGTGGCAAAGGCCATAATGGCAGCCAGGGACAATACGATCTTGCCTGCATTTCCCATGGTTATAGCGGCGGCATCCACCAGGGGAGTCAGATTCCCCGACAAATCCTTTCCCGGCAAAACCCCCACTGTCACCAGCACTGACAGGACATAAACCGTCATGACCACAATGAAGGCAGAAAACATTCCCATGGGGATATTCCTGCCGGGGTCTTTCACCTCTTCGCTGACATCGGCCACCAGGGTAAGCCCGGCAAAGGAGATATAAACCATCGCCGCGGTGATGGGTATGGACATCCGGCCATGAGGGATGAAGGGCTGGAAGTTTGAAGGATTCAGACGGACAAAGCCTTCAATGATAAAAAGGGCCATGATAATCAGCATGCCCATGACCATAACTATCTGAAAACTGCCTGCTTCCTTAGCCCCTTTAAAATTAAGCACCATGAAGAACAGGCAGAATCCCACCGCCACCAACTGCAGTTGAAAGGGGGTCATGTCGGGAAAAATAATCGTGGCAAAGGCTCCGATGCCCAGAAGGGCAAAGGTGCTCTTCATCACCACCGACAGCCACAGACATATGCCCCCGATGGTTCCCATAACGGGCCCCATGCTTCGATCGATGAAAAAATATGTCCCGCCGGTTCGGGGCATTGCCGTGGACAGCTCCGCCGCGGAAAACATGGTGGGAATGTTGAGGAGTCCCGCCAGAAGATAAGCCACAATCACTCCAGGGCCCGACTCGGCAAATGCTAATCCTGGCAGGACAAAAATCCCGGAGCTTATCATGGCCCCGGTGACGATTGCAAAAATATCCAGCATTCCCAGTTCTTTTTTCAGTTTGTCCGGATGCTGGGTTTTCTCCATATTTTATCCTCCTGACAATACAGCTGACATCAGCATAAAGTCGCTTCGGGATATTACTTATTTCTCCTGAATCGAAAAAAACACAAAACCTTGCCCTGCCGTGGTAAAAAGCCTGTGGCTACTTGGCTCCATGCTCCCGTAAAAGTTGCGCCACTTCGTTACGCCCCTTGCGCATGGCCCAGTTGAGAGGTGTCCACTGCTCCTTGGTCCTGGCGTTTACGTCTGCTCCTTTTTCGATGAAATATTTTACAATCTCAATCTTGCGGGTACTGCAGGCCAGATGCAGGGGAGTCCACTGGTCGCAGTTGGTGCTGTTCACGTCGGCCTGGTTTTCCACCAGAAATTTAATCATCTCGAAGTTTTCCGACTGTACCGCCAGATGCAGGGGAGTCATGCCCTCTTTGTCCTGGGCGTTTATGTGGGCATTTTTAGATTTCAGCAGGGTGATGGCTTCCATCCGTCCCTTCTGGGCGGCCAGGTGCAGGGGAGTTTGTCCTCGGCTGTCAACTCCGTTGGGGTTGCTCCCCCGGTCCAGAAGAAATTTAACTGTATCAGGTTTCCCTTCCCAGGCCGCCAGGTGCAGGGGAGTCCTGCCTTCACCGTCAGAGGATTTCATATCTCCTCCATGTTCAATAATCTTCTTGAGAGCTTTGTTGTTTCCCTGATATGCCGCCAGGTGAATGAGCTGTTTTCCTTCTTTGTTTTTGTGGGAAACCAGTTCGGGATTTTTTTCCAGCAATTCCATCAGGGTGCCAAGGTCGCCTTTTTCCAGGGCCTTGTCAAACTTTTTCCCATCCATCATATCTGTTATAAAACTAAAAAGCTGTTTCATTTTATCCTCCTCGCTCAACCTTTGCAGTTAAATTCAATTTTTCTACAACTTGTCCCTTCCATAGGAAAAATTTCTATTGACAGAGAACTAACAACCCTTGCCAAGTCAATAATTCAGTACAGAATAATTTTGAGGAAACCTCAATGAAAAATAAAGACGAAACCCAAGACCAAAAAATAAAAAAGCAGGCAAACACCGAGTCCAGTAATGATAACAGGCCGGGTTTCATAGAATTAGTTACAAAAAACATCCCTCTGGCCGATTTGACCATGGCCTTTGTAATTCCCAAAGTTATCTTCAACTTGATGGCTTCCCGGGATATGGTTGTTCCGGGCCTTCTCATCGGCGTTTCCTGGGCCGTGGGATACGGAATATACAGACGGCTTCGAGTTCGTAAGACTGACTGGTTTGCAGTGCTGGCGGTCTTTATGCTCATCGGCAAGGCCCTGTCCCATTTCCGTTCCCTGGCGGGCATTGACGAAGTCCTTGCCCTTGCTCTGGACAGCTTTATATTCGGGGCGGTGTTTTTAATCTCGGTTTTCACATCCCGATCCCTGGTGGAATTTTTTGTGGAAAGCTCCAATGCCAGCGGAATTCCCGATATTGTTAAGGAAACTCCCTATTACTCCAACACCTGGATAATATGCAGCATTGTTTGGGGATCCGTCAACTTGATTTTGGGGGGGCTTATTATCTATCTGGGACACCGGGACATGGAGCTTGCCCGCACCGTTGACAGTCTGTCAGGACTCCCCGCCACCATAGTGCTGATAAGTTTCTGCGTAGGCTTTCCCCGTTGGTACTGGCCCAGAAATTGGGAGAAAATTGAAAAAGCTGCGGCAGAAAAAAAGGCCCTGAGCTTGAGCTGAAAGGCAAGCCCTACCATTCATTCTTGTTGACCAGCCAGGCTTTTTGAATCAGCTCCTGGGTGATATTCTCGGGGATTTTCTCCATCACCAGAACATCCCTGCCGTTGATGGCCACATAAACGTGACGGCGTTGCGCCCGGCCAAGATATGCCCTGTCGGGCACCTGCCTTGTCCAGTGAAGGTTTTCATACTTGCTTTCCAAAAGAAGCCGGTATGCTGCCATAAATTCCCGGGCATCCTGAACCCGATCCCAAGTGGTGAACCATACCAGAAAACTGTCATCATTCCGGTTGTATATCCGGTAGCTGTCGCCCCCCCAGCCTGCCGCGGCGGCCTTGAAATCGTGACCGGGGATGAAATTTTCAAACAGAATCCGCATGGTCAGCTCCCCGGCAACATTCTGCTCAATCATAGCATACCCTCCCAGGGAGTTGGGAAGCTCTTTCCAAGTTACCTTTATGGGATTATCCCCGGAGAGATATTTTTCCACATGGAGGATCTGCTCTGTGGATTTGGGCAGGTCCCGGAAGGCCTTGTTAACCAGCTCCCATCCACCCCGGCGCTTCAGGGTATCCACAAACAACAGCCCGTCGGCATAGGGGAAAAGCAAAGAACGTTTAAAAAACAGAGGCGCCTTTTGAAACTGGGCCATACTGGCGCCCTGCATGGGGGAATTGGTCATTTTGTCCCGGAGGTCTTTCATGTCGATGAACATTTCCAGCTGTTCCGGTGAGCCTCCCGTCAGAGAAGAAACCCTGCCCAGCATGGAATAAATCATGATGGCTGTGGCATCACCTTCAATCAGGGCCTGAACAGCGTTTATGTAATCATCGTTTTTTGTGGCCTGGGCTCTGCTGATTAGCTTTTTCAAGTCAAAATGCTGATCCTGAAGAGCATGGTTCAGCTCATGGATCAGCAACAGTTCCTCCATGGAAAGATCAATCCCCATGGCCTTCATCATGGCCATTTCCGCCGCGGCGCTTCCCTCCAGCTTGACAGGCTCCTTCATCAAAAGCATCTTCCCGGATCGATAATCGTAAAGCCCTGCCACCTGTTCCGAATAGAGGCTTATCAGAAAATCCCAGATCTTGAAATCATCCCCCACAAAACCAAAGGTCTTGAGAGTCGCATCCAGGGCTTTGAGTTTTGGAGGAGGCAGCTCCCGCCGGAAGGCTTCCATCAGGAATCCCCGGATCTGCTCCCGGGTTTTTACGTCAAAGGGGACATCCTGCCTGAACTTGAGTCCCCGGATCTCTTCTAACTCCCGCTGAACCCGGTTCAGGTTGGATTTTATGTCAAACTCGCATCTTGCCGGCTGGGTTGTGGCAGTAAGCAACATCAGGACTGCCAGCAAAATCGCCGGCAGGCGGAAACTCTTTTTCATCAGGTGCAACCCCTTTAATATGTTAATTGATCTGTCACGGTTTTTCCCGGATTATTCTATATTATTCCCCGTCGGGCCTGATCCTCTTATATCAGTTACCAGAGGGTTTTTCAACCTCCTGCTGAAAAGAGCATTAAAGACAAGCATCGAAAGGACAAAAGACAATGAAGCCACCGGTTCACCTGTTCGAAGATCACTGCGGTTCATATATCCGCTGGAAGGAAGGAGGCTATCGGGACCTTATTTGTGTCCACGTGGATGCCCACCTGGATTTGAAGGATGAAGGAGTCAGCCGGGAAGCCCTGGAAGGGATGGCCCGGGCAAGGTCCCCACAGGAATTGGAGCCTTTTCACCGGGATGATGACATACAATGGGGAGGCTTTCACCTGGGGAATTATCTTTATCCAGCGGTATGGGACGGCACCGTGAAAGAACTGCTGTGGGTGATTCCGCCTCACCTTCCCGGGGATGTGGATCTTCTTACATGGGCCTGCTGGGAGCTTCAGAACTGGAAGGATTTACTGCTGTCGGAATATGCCTCCCTGAAAATGGAAAATGGCAGGGTTGCTGGCATCCTGGCGGGAGTACCCTTTACCCTTTGCACCCTGGATGATATGCCGGTTCTGTCGGGTAATATCGCATGGGATGTGGACGTGGATTATTTCTTTGACCGGGATGACCTGCCCTGGATAAATCCCGCCGACTTCATCGAAAAGCTTGAAAAATTTGCACCGAATCCCCAGATAATTACCATCGCATACTCGGTGGGGGGGGGGTATACCTCGCCGGAACAAAAATATGTGGGGGATGTGCTCCATGGAATGCTCACCGGCGGAAAGGCTGACGAACTGTCGGATTCCTTTGAAAAAATGGTGGAGATTGACCGGCAGCTCCCGCCGAAAGAAGATGACGGGGTTGTTGACCAGCTGAAGTCCCTTTTAGAGGATCCCTTTCTGGGGGCCTTTGCAGCGTTGCGTCTGGCAGGGATCCACGAAGCACAGGGAGATGAAATGAAGGCTGATTCATACATTGATCTGATCCGCCATGACCGGGAAGACCTGCTGATACCCGACTATGACCAGGCCATGATTTTATTCCGCCGGGAACAGTATGACGAAGCCCTGAAAATCCTTCGAGCCACTGCCCGCAAGGGTGGGGACATGTATCTTCTGAGCCACTTTCTCTCGGCCCTCATCCGTGTCAAGCAGAACGATTTCCCCGGCGCTCAGAAGCACTGGAACCGCCTTGTGGGTTACCGGGATATTGACAAATTGGATAGGGGACTGCAGTCGTTTATTTATTACCGGGCCGGGGAAAAAGCGGTTCGGATGGGAGATTTAGCCAGGGGAATCGCTTACCAGACCACATCCAACAACCTTGGCTGTTACAGTCCCAGGGCTTATGTCTATCGGGGACTCGGTTATGAAAAGACCGGCAGGCTGGACCGGGCCGCTCATGATTACCGCCGGTTCATCAAGATCCGCGGTGATTATGTGGACTCCCTTGACGTGCATCACCAGCTGGCGGGAGTTTACCGGATGATGGGGAATCTCCGGATGGAGAAGATGGAGCTGGAAAAACTGGCCAAAAAAGATGTCACCGGCAAATATGCCATAAAGGATTTCTTCCGTCGGAGAAAGGCACGGTTGTCAAAAGGGGACAGCTGAGAAACATCACTGGACAGTCATAACAATGGTTTCTGTGGTGGCAGGCAGGTTTTCCACCGTTAATTCCAAATATTGTTCCCGGTGACGGATGACTTTTTTCATTCTTGAGATGAATGGATCCACCCCGTCTATGGGCCACCGGGATCGATCCATTCCCGCTTGGGCATAATGCATGGGGATGACAACCGCCGGTTTGATTTTTTCCGTCAGGATTGACGCGGTTTCACCGTCCAGGGTGAATCTCCCCCCAACAGGAATAAAAAGAACATCCACCGGGCCGAATTGCCGGATTTCATCATCCCCTGGAATAACCCCCACATCCGAGAGATGAAGCAGAGTCAGGCCGTCGGCCTTCAGACGGTAGCATACCACCATCCCCAGCCACTTCCCCTGATATGTGCCATGATCTCCCAGGAATCCGAATATTTCAACACCATGGGTGTCCCTGGATCCTGCCCCGGAAATTACCGTGGAAGGCCCCGCCACTCCTTCAAGACTGCAGTGATCCTGGTGATCATGAGATGTGAGGACTATATCCCCGGGGAGGACTCCCGAGCCGGGAAATCCGGGATCCGTCATTATCCGAATCCCGTGGGCTGTTATCAGGTAAAAACAGGAATGACCGAGATATTGAATTTTCATTTTTGCCCCCGATATGTTCAAGCCGTTGTTGGTTGGATGATATTTATCAAATACGATACGCCCCGGCAAAAACCTCCGCCGGAATCCGGAGGGAAATGAGATGTTATAAAGAATAATAATCAGTATAAATTAACCCCTTGTTAAATAGTTAAATTTTTTGTAAAAGGCATGTGATTTCCTTGAAAAGGCGTCTATTATTCCTTGCAATCCTTGGAGTGTTGATCCTGCTGACCTGGGGGGTTTCCCTGGCGGAATCCCACGAGGTCACGGTCCGGGTGGGGATTCTGATGGATCAGACTGCGGTGGGCCTGACCTGCAGCAAACCCCTGACGGTGAAGAACGGCTACAGCCTCAAGGAGATTCTAACCACCGGGGGCAGAGTGGTTATAAAGGTTCACCAGGGACAGATTTATGTCAATGACCGTCCGGCGGGGTGCGATCATGTCTATGTGCTCACCAGCGACTTTCATACTCCCATCTACCTCAATGATGTCCCTTACCGGGGATACTTCATGGCTGGCAAGAACGACAAAGGACGGCTCATGCTGGTCAATCATGTGGGGATGGAAGATTACCTGGGGGGAGTATTAGGTGGAGAAATCATCCAGTCGTGGCCCATAGAAGCAATAAAAGCCCAGGCAGTGGCAGCCCGGACCTATGCCCTATATAAACTTCAGGGCAGCAAAGAACGCCTCTATGACCTGGTAAATTCTGATGCAGACCAGGTTTACCTTGGAGTCAGGGGAGAATCCTCCCGCTTCAATGAAGCCTTGCGACAGACCCGATCCCAGGTTCTGAGCCGTGACGGGCAGGTGATATGCGCCTACTACCATTCCAACAGCGGGGGACATACATCCGACAGCATGACTGTATTCAAGAGAGGCCATGCCGATCTCAAGGGCGTGGAGGATCCCTACGCCAGAGGAGCACCCAACGAGAGCTGGACATATACCGTCAGGAGTGAAACCATTCGAAATCTCCTGTCCAGAAACGGCTACCCCGTGGGAAAAATATTTACCCTCAACATTAAAAGCCGTTGCAGTGGCGGGCGAATCATCGACCTGGAAGTTGAGCACGAAAAGGGAAAGACTGTTGTTCATGGTTCCGATTTCCGGCGGATCCTGGGATACCGCAACTTGAAAAGCACCAGGACAACACTTCACCCGTCCCAGTTCTACACCCACCGATACACCCGAATGATGAGTGCCAGCCGGGGAGCCGGCGGGGCCGGAGATGTTCCCACCACAGATTTTGTCAAGGTGCCTGAATACTTCACATTCAAAGGTTCCGGCTGGGGACACGGCGTGGGGATGAGTCAGTGGAGCGCCAGAAATATGGCCCTGGCCGGATACAACTACCGGCAGATACTGGCCCATTTCTACCGTGACACTGTTCTGAGCGTAGCCCGGAAAAAGTAGCCCGCCGGGAAATGCAATACCTGCTTTCTATTACTGCTCAAGACAAAAAAGCCTTATGGTGGCTCACCCAGGGAAGCTGAAACAGGAGAGGAATTTGATTTCATATAGTGAATATTTATAAACTTTTGGTTGACACAAAAATCATGACATATACCAGGGCTAAATGAACGAAATAAAGTGCTACTAAAGTCTAAATAAAATTTATTCAATATGATGTAACATTTATAATGGAAAAAAACCCTAAAGAGATAGTGGATGTCAAGACAGGGTCAGAGAAAAGATCCGGTCTTAAACCACGGTGTTCCTGGTGTGGAGATGCTGGGGCAGAGCTGAAGACTGTGGGAGGGACCTTCCGCAACAGGAAAATCCCCCTGCCGGTATGCAGCGAAAGATGCCGGCTCAGGACGGAAGATTTCCTGTCGAAGGATTCTGCCGGTGTTTTTCGTTTTGCCATATTGATGATGGCTATAATGCTGGTCGGGATTATCCTCATCATCATCACCATGAACCAGGACGGGGGCGCATGGGGAGTGCTGGTAATGTTTGTGGGGAACGGTATTCTGATAAACCTTCATCCCTTTGTCACCCGCCATGCCATAGAAGCATACGGCATCAAGAAGACCATTGCAACGGCAAAGCTCTTGGGAAAAGTTCAGATTGTACTGGGAATTTTGTTTTTTATGATAATGTTATTCATCCTGAGGTGAGTTAACTTTTGAAAAAAAAACTTCTGCTTCACACCTGCTGTGCTCCCTGTTCGGTTTATGTGGCCGGGGAACTGGCCCGGGAATATGATGTGACATGTTTTTTTTACAGTCCTAATATTGACATGCCCCGGGAATACGAACTGCGCCTTTGGGAGATGGAAAAACTGGCCCGGCATCTGGGCATGAAGCTTATCAGCCACCCCTTCAACCCGGAAGTTTTTCATTCCGCAGTAAAGGGACTGGAGGATGAACCCGAAGGAGGAGCAAGGTGTGTTGAATGTTTTCGACTTCGACTGATGGAAAGCGCAAGGCTCTGCAGGAAAGAAGGTATGGACATGTTTGCCACAACCCTGACGGTGGCTCCCATGAAAAATGCAGACCAGATAAACCGGGCCGGCATGGAAGCGGCTGAAACTACCGGGGCGATTTACATGCCGTCAAATTTCAAGAAAAAAGACAGATACCGCAAGTCAGTGGAACTATCGAAGAAAATGGGGATGTATCGTCAGAATTACTGTGGGTGTTCTTTTACTCTCAGGCACTGATGAAATTGTAACAAGGGGGTTACCTGATGGTAAGGAGTATAAGCAAAACTGACAAAGATAAAAGTTTATCAAACTGCCGGCGGGCTTATCTGGCCTCCCGCAAGATTAACAGGCTGATTGTAAAGGAGAGAAATAAAAAACGATTCCTGGGACAGGTCTGCCATACTCTAACCCTGACCAGGGGATATTCCAGTGCCTGGATTGTCTTATTTGACAGCGGGAACCTGCCTATGGCCTCTGCAGAATCAGGCATCGGAGGGAAACTGTCCCATGCCTTGATACAAATGAAAGACCTGGACTTTGCTGACTTTATAAACCGGGCTTTTGAAAAGAGCAGGGTATTGAACGTGGATCAGGATCTTCACCGTATGTCGGCTGGACGATTTGATAAAATTTTGACTCTCTTTGAAGATGGCCGGGGAATGCTGGTAAAAATCGACGGTGGAGATTCGGGGTTCTGCCTGATGGGGGTTTCAATACCTGACTATATATTCATTGGCCGGGATGAGAGGGTTTTTCTCGAGGATACTGGGGCCGACATATCCTTCGCCATTGAAAACATCGACATGAAAGCCCGGCTGAAGCTCCTGGGCAATGCAGTGGAACAGGCATCAGAAACAGTAATCATAACTGATTCTGAAGGCAGTATTCAGTATGTGAACCCGGCTTTTACGAAGACCACAGGATATCAGCCACACGAAGTCCTGAACAAGACTCCCCGAATCATGAAAAGCGGTGAACAGGGGCCTCATATTTATGAAGAGCTGTGGAGTACCATCAAGGCTGGAAGGCTATGGCATGGGGAGTTCGTCAACCGCAGGAAGAACGGCACCACCTACCACGAAGAAGCCAGCATATTTCCCGTTCTGGGGCCTGATGGCGAGATTGTCAACTTTACCAAGATTTCCCGGGATGTGACAGATAAGATAAAACTGGAAGAACAGCTCCGCCAGTCCCAGAAGATGGATGCGGTGGGCCGTCTGGCCGGGGGAATTGCCCACGACTTCAACAACCTCCTCACAGGGATAATGGGTAATGCCGAACTGCTCCAGATGAAGATCCCGAAAAGTAATCTCGTGGATGAGTATGTCAATGATATCATTCACATATCTCAGCGGGCATCGGAGCTGACCCGACAGCTCCTGACCTTCAGCAAACGTCAGGACATCAACCCGGAGATAATTGATCTCAATGAAAGGATTCTCCACCTGGATAAAATGCTCCGCCGGCTCATCAGTGAAAATATTGAGCTGGTAAACCGTCTGGGGGACGACATCCCGCCAATTCTCCTGGACCAGAGCCATCTGGATCAGATCCTTCTCAACCTTGTAATAAACTCCAGGGATGCGATGC
>CAYNGH010000078.1:0-880 GCA_964396845.1 uncultured bacterium
CCAGAAAGGACAAAATCATACCTGCTGAAAGGAAAGCCGACGACCTGTCAACTTCACCGGATCCCGAAAAAACCCGGCAGGAATCTTCCATCTCGAAGAAGGACTGTCGGGAGTCCACAAAAAAGGCCGATTCTTTCGATCCTGAGCCGGTTGAGGCGGATCAGTCCCCCAGGGACAAGGAGGACAACAGGGAAACTAATCAAAACTGAGTGTACAACAAAACAAGGAGGATGGAAATGAAAAAATTCGGACAACTGATAACTGCAATGGTCACACCCTTTGATGAGAATCTTGAGGTGGATTATAAAAAAGCCTCGGCCCTGGCGGAATACCTGGTGGAAAATGGCTCCGAAGGGCTTCTGGTGGTGGGAACTACCGGGGAGTCGCCATCTCTGACCCATGATGAGAAACTGAAGCTCTTCTCTACAGTCAAGAAGACCGTCGGGGACAGGGCAAGCGTCATTGCCGGCACCGGTTACAACAATACCCGGGACAGCATCACCCTGACAAAAGAAGCTGAGCAGACGGGTGTTGACGGCGCGCTGGTGGTGTGTCCATACTACAATAAGCCCAGTCAGGAAGGAATATATCAGCATTACAAAGCAGTAGCGGAAGCCTCATCCCTGCCGGTGATTGTATATAATATACCCGGACGCTCCGGCGTCAATATCACCCCGGAAACCATGGCCCGCCTTTCCCAGATTCCCGGTGTTGTGGCCGATAAAGAAGCCGCAGGCTCGGTAGAGCAATGCTCCCGGATAGTAATCCAGACCGGCGCCATGAAAGCTTTTCAGCAATACCGGCCATCAACGGTTGCCGTGGGGGCAAGATCCGGTGCTGATTCCCAGGTGGATGATGCCTTTGCGGTTTACTCCGGCGA
>CAYNGH010000078.1:890-14942 GCA_964396845.1 uncultured bacterium
CGGCGATGATTCCCTGACTCTGCCCATGCTTTCTGTGGGCGCAGTGGGAGTGATAAGCGTCGCATCTCACGTGGCGGGGCCACAGATGAACAAGATGATAAAGCATTTCTTCAAGGGTCAGGTGGAAGAAGCCCTGAAAATCCACAACCAGCTTATGCCGGTTTATAAGGGTCTTTTCAAGGTAACCAATCCCACCCTGACTAAGGCAGCTCTCAAGATGAAGGGGATTGACCCCGGCGGATTCCGTCTGCCCATGATCCCTGCCACCGATGACCAGCTGTTGGTTCTGAGAAAAGATTTGGAGGAGGCGGGGGTTCTGTAACCCCAGTTCTTATGGAATCTTTATCCCCGGATACGAAGTGCTCCGGTGAAGCCATCCATGACCTGGAGGGCCGGATTCACAAATGCAGGAAATGTCACCTGTGGGAAACCCGGAATCAGGCAGTGCCTGGTTCCGGCTCCTTCCGGGCTGATGTGGTATTCGTGGGAGAAGGCCCCGGCGCCAGGGAAGACAAGAGCGGGGTTCCCTTTGTGGGGGCTGCCGGCAGGTTTCTGGATGAACTTCTAAAGCTGATTCAACTGGAACGGGAGGATATATTCATCACCAATATCGTCAAATGCCGTCCCCCGGGAAACAGAGATCCGCTCCCCGACGAGGTGAAATCCTGCCTGCCGTATCTGAGATCCCAGATAAAACTGATCCGGCCAAAGGTAATATGCACTCTGGGCAACTGGGCAGCCAGAACCTTGATGAAGGATCCGGGCCTGTCCATATCCCGGGTTCATGGCAGAATTATCCCGAAGAAAAATTACCATTTCTGCCTGTTGTATCATCCCGCAGCGGCCCTGTATAACGGCAGTCTGAAGGAAACTCTCCGGGAGGATATTCTCAGGGTGGGGGAATTCCTGAAAAAAATAAACCTGGACAACGGGAGATGATCCCCATAAGAAAGACCATCAGTCCACGAAAGGCCATAAAGGGAGTTTTCAAGGCACCTCCCGACAAGTCCATCTCCCAGCGGGGGGTGATTTTTGGTTCTCTGGCCAAAGGAGTTTCCCGCATCAAAAATCTGCTTTTGTCCGATGATGTTAACTCCACCATCGGATGTATCCGGGGGCTGGGGATTGAAGTGAGAGATTCCGGCCAGGGGTCTTTTGAAATCACCGGCAGGGGGCTTGGGGGCCTGAGAGAGCCGGCAGGAGTGTTGGACGCAGGAAACTCCGGCACATGTCTTAGGATCCTGTCGGGGGTGCTGGCAGGGCAAGGTTTTTATTCGGTGATTACCGGGGATGAATCCCTGAGAAACCGACCCATGTCAAGGATTGTGAATCCCCTGGGAGAAATGGGAGCAAAAATCTGGGGCAGGAATGGAGGCAGTCTTGCGCCCCTGTCCTTTAACGGGGGTGACCTTGTCGGCATGGAACATCACTTGCTGGTGGCCTCGGCCCAGGTGAAATCCTGCCTGATGATGGCAGGGCTTTATGCCAGGGGAAATACCCTCATCCATCAGTTGGCACCATCCCGGGATCACACAGAGAAGATGCTGGAAGCCATGGGAGCAAATATCCGGGTTGCAGGTTTGACAGTGGAGATTATCCCCGGCAGTGAGCTGAAACCTCTGAATATTGAAGTGCCGGGGGATCCCTCCTCGGCGTCGTATCTGGCGGCCGGGGCAATGATCCTGCCCGGTTCTGCCGTTACCATCGAGGATATATGCCTGAACCCCACCCGCACTGGGTTTTTTGATGCAGCCACAAGGATGGGAGCCAGGATTCAACGGAAGAATATTCGAGAAACCCCCTGGGGAGAGCCTGTGGGGGATCTGGTGGTGGAGTATGCCCCTCTGAGTGGCATTGAAATCACTTCTGACCAGGTTCCCCGGTTGATAGATGAACTGCCCCTGATAGGAGTTGTGGGAGCTTTTTCATCAGGGGCTTTGAAAGTTTCCGGTGCCGGGGAGTTGCGGGTGAAGGAAACTGACCGGATAAAAACACTCAAGGAGAACTTCCGGGCCATCGGCGGGAGAATCACAGAAATGGACGACGGCTTTATTATAGAGGGAAACCAGACCCTTGCCGGCGGAATGGTTGATGCCACCGGGGATCACCGGATGGCAATGACCTTTGCCATTGCTGCTCTTGGTGCCGGGGGACCCGTCACCATCGGTGGGAGTGAAGCAGCATCGGTATCATACCCCCGGTTCTGGGATTTGCCCATATTCGACCATCAGACAGGGGAAAGGGGAGAATAGAAATGAAAAACTATGAAGATCCCTGCGTCAGGGAAGCAGTGAACCCCATGGTGGAGGTGGTGGATCCTCCTGTTAATCTCGGGATCCTGGGATACAACCTGTCCCACAGCATCTCACCGGCCATTCACCAGGCGGGAGTTGACCACCGGGAGATGCAGGTCAATTACCTGAAGTTTGACGTGCCTCCGGAGAAGCTTTCCGATGCAGTTCGGGGTATGGCAGCCCTGGGATTCCGGGGATGCAATGTCACCATCCCATACAAGGAAGACGTGATTCAACTTGCCCATATCACAAGCTGTGTGGTTGATTTTATCGGCGCAGCCAACACTCTTACATTCCGGGATGGAGAGATTGTCGCCGACAACACTGACTGGAATGGGTTTCTTGATGACTGGAAATATCACCAGATGGGACAAATAAAAGACAGGGAAGCGGTAATCCTCGGCTCCGGCGGTGGGGCCTACGGAGTTCTTTTTGCCCTGCTGGAGGAAGGCTTGGCCTCGGCAAGGATTTTCAACCGGGATGTAGTCCGGGCAAGGCGGATGTTTGACAGGTTCCGAAGCCGTTATCCCCACCTGAAGGGGGAAGCATATTTTCTGTCGGACACATCCAGCCTGAGGAAGTGTATTGAGCAGGGGGATATTCTTGTGAACGCCACACCAGTGGGGCAGTTTCCATATATCGACACGCTCCCGATTCCCCGGGATGTCAAGGTCAGCCGGCACATGAGGGTTTATGACCTGGTATATAACCCCAGAAGCACCCGTCTTATTGAGCAGATGCGAACCCTGGGGGTCAGGGCTGAAGGCGGTCTGGGGATGCTGTTGTTTCAGGCAGCCAGATCTTTCGAGTTGTGGACTGGCCAGAAACCTGACATGGAAAAAATGCGGGTGGCTGCAATGAAGGCTCTGGAAAGTTAGAAGGGGGAGATTGAGTTGAGGATAATATACTCAGGGGAATCCCATATGGATGGTGTAATGGCAGTGATCGAGGGATTTCCGGCAGGTTTTGAGTTTGACGAGGAGAGAATAAATCGGGATTTGACCCGACGGCAGATGGGATATGGCCGGGGTGCCAGGATGCAGATGGAAAAGGACACAGTGCAGGTGCTGTCGGGGGTCATCGGGGGGCGAACCATCGGATCCCCCATTACCCTTTATATACCCAACCGGGACAACCGCAGGGCCGACTGGGATCCGGCAAAGGTTCAGACAATTCCCCGTCCAGGCCATGCCGATCTTCCCGGCGCATTAAAATACGGCTTCAGTGATATCCGCCTGGTGGCTGAAAGGGCTTCCGCCCGGCAGACGGCATCCTGGGTGGCTGCGGGATCCCTGCTGACCCAGTTTCTGGAAAAATTCAACATCCGGTTTCTGGGATTCGTGGATTCCATCGGAAGTATCGAAGCCAACTGTCCCGCAGATCCCTTTGCGGTCAGGGAAATCATCGAAAAATCCCCCCTGCGGATTCCAGAAACATCATCCCTGGAAAAAATGAAGCAGATCATTGACAAAGCCCGGGATGAAGGGGAATCTTTGGGAGGGGTGATAAGAGTTTTTGGACGGGGACTGCCGGTGGGCCTGGGGTCTTATGCCCATCCTGATGCCCGGCTGGACAGCCGTCTTGCCGGAGCCTTCATGTCCATTCCTTCGATTAAAGCTGTGGAAATCGGCGATGGCTTCCGTATGGCATCCCTGCCGGGATCTCATACCTCGGATCCCATCCGGACAGGGGAGAGAGGCTTCACAAGGGTTTCCAACCACGCGGGAGGCATCGAAGGCGGAATATCCAACGGCGAGGACCTGATCCTGCGGGCTGCATCAAAGCCGGTGCCTACTATGCGAAGTCCGGCCCGCTCTGTTGACTTAAAGACCGGGGCAGAGGTGGATTCTCCATATATCCGATCTGATGTGTGTGTGATTCCTGCAGTGGCAGTCATCGGTGAGATGGTAGCTGCCACAGTGGTTGCCCAGGCATTTCTGGAGAGATTCGGCACTGACACCTTTGATGATGTATTTGAGCATTACCAGTGTTTCCGGGACAAGATGGAGGAGAATTACCGGCAATCCTGAATTCATTTGAAGTAATATTCACGAAAGGCAGCCTGGAGTTGAGAATCAGACGAAACATCTACCTGGTGGGGTTCATGGGAACTGGCAAAAGTACCGTGGGCCGTGAGCTGGCTCGTTTTATGGGCCGGAAGTTCATGGATATGGATGCCCTGCTGGAAGAACGGGCAGGGATGACCATAAACGAAATATTTGACACCCATGGCGAGGAGTACTTCCGCAAGATGGAGATGGACCTGGCCCTGGAGCTTTCCCGGGAGGAAAACCGGGTCATAGCCACCGGCGGGGGAACAATTCTAAACGATCAAATCAGGGAGCTGTTCGCCCAGTCGGGCTTGATTATTTGTCTTGTGGCAGACACGGAACATTTGATCTCCCGGCTCAAGCGTACCGACAAACGTCCCCTTCTGCGGGGTGACCGGGAGAAGGTGGCCCAGAAGGTCAAGATGCTTCTTGAAGACAGGAAAAACATATACTTCAAGATACCCATCAGAGTTGACACCACCAGCCTGACTCCCCAGGAGGCTGCCCGGAAAATCATCGACACCCTCAAGATGAGAATCCGCATTCTTGACCAACTGCACAACCAGTATATTCATATAAGTTGACAGTGAAACCCCTGTCACTATCAGTTAATTCAAAGTGAACAGAATTTCCATCCGGGGGCAGTCCCCTCATTACAATTATGAAATCCTCATTGGCCGGGGACTCCTGGATAGAGCAGGGGAGCTCCTGTCGAGGTTTGAGCATCGGAAGATTTTCGTTGTCACCAACCCGGTAGTTCTTGGGTTTCATGGCGATACCCTCATCCAGGGCCTCAAATTTGCAGGATTTGAACCTGAAATAATCAGCATCCCCGATGGCGAATCTTACAAGACCATGGAAACCCTGTCCGGGGTCATCTCCCGGATGGTTGAGCTGGGGGGCAGTCGTCGAAGCATGGTGGCAACCTTTGGCGGAGGGGTCACCGGGGACCTGGGAGGCTTTGCTGCAGCCTGCTTCATGCGGGGTATCGATTATGTCCACCTGCCCACAACCCTCCTGGCCCAGGTGGATGCCTCGGTGGGGGGAAAGGTGGGAGTTGATCTCCCCCAGGGGAAGAACTTGTCGGGAGCCTTTTATCATCCCCGGATGGTTATTTCCGACGTGACGGTTCTCTCCACCCTGCCCGATGTGGAATTCTCCAATGGAATGGCGGAAGTCATCAAAACCGCAGTTCTTGACGGTTCGCAACTGCTGGAACTGCTGGAATCCACAACAGATCCGGTGAATATTTCTCCCTGCAGTCTTGAGAGAATAATCTGCCTGGCAGTGTCTTACAAGGCCAGAGTTGTAGAGAAGGATCCCGGAGAATCCGGGGAAAGGATCCTGTTGAATCTTGGCCATACCATCGGACATGCCATTGAGGCGGCTACAGGCTACACGGGCATATCCCATGGCCGGGGAGTTGCCCTGGGGATGGTGGCGGCCTGCCGGCTCTCGGAAATACTGGGCATTCTGGAAGATGAAAGCCTTCCTGCCAGGCTGGATGAGATGCTGGCCCGATTCGGCCTTCCCCGGCAGATGAAACTGCCCTGCCACAAAGAAATTTTAAGAATCATGGATAAGGACAAGAAAAAGTTTAATGGCAAAAATCGATTTATTCTGCCCATTGCGCCGGGCCGGATGAAAATTACCTGTCAGGTGAAGGAACAACACTTGATGGAAGTTCTCAAATATATTTCCCCACAGGAGGAATAATGAAGGATATACTGGTCATTCACGGGGTTAATCTGAATCTTCTGGGAGAAAGGGAAAGGGAGATATACGGCCGTTCCACCCTTGAAGATATTAACAGCCGGATTCAAAGCCTGTGTGATGAACTTAAAGTATCAGTGGATATTTTCCAGACAAACCACGAGGGAGGCATTGTTGATAAAATCATCGAGTATGCCCACAACTGCCGGGTGATTATCCTCAACCCCGGCGCATACACTCATTACTCCTATGCCATCAGGGACTGCATATCCGGAGTGGGCCTGCCGGTTATAGAAGTACACCTCACCAACATATTTGCCAGAGAATCCTTCCGGGCCAGCTCTGTAATCGCCCCGGTATGCGCTGGACAAATATCAGGTTTTGGCCCGAATTCATATTATCTTGCCGTGCGACAGGCAGGAAAGCTGATTGAAAAATAATCAGGAGGCAATAGTTTGAAAAGAGTATCATTAATCTTAGTGCTGTTATTGATGACTTCAGCGTTCACCACAAGAATCTGCCACCCCCAGGCCAAACCCCAGCCGGACCCCGGCATCAGGGTTGACACAGAAAAATATCAGCCGGCAGGGGTTCTGGTGGGAGAACAAGTGATCCGCTCCGGGGACAGGCTCCCGATAATTTGGGGCTTTCTGGGGCCACCCGACAAGATATGGTCTATGCGGGGAAAGAAAACAAAAGATGACGATTATGTGAAGCTGGATTACTTCAGCTATGGTTTCTCGGTGGATGTGGCCAACAACACCAATCAGGTCAAGGGAATCCTGGTGGAAGAGAATAATGTTTCAACCAGAATGGTCAACTGTCCCTTTCGTATCGGTCAGGACATATCCCAGGTGACGGCCAGCTGGGGAGATCCGGAAAAGCAGGTGGGCAATACCCTGGCTTACTGGCGAAGAGGAGTTTATATCGGGCTGACCGATGACAACAAGGTGAAGTATCTGTTTTTTACCTATCCCGGCGAATTCGATGAATGATGCACCAATGAACCCTGGCGTTGTGACAGGCTTCATAAATCTGAACAAACCCAATGCCCTTACCTCTTTTGACTGCATACGGCGATTGAGGAAACTTATCGGAACCAGGAAAATGGGGCATCTTGGCACTCTGGATCCATCTGCCACGGGAGTTCTGCCTGTGGCCACCGGCAGGGCCACCAGGCTGATCCCTTATCTTGAAGGAGGAGGGAAGATTTACCGGGCAGTGTTCCTGCTGGGAATGGTCACTGATACCGATGACTGCCAGGGGACGGTCAAATCCACCGCGCCGGTGGAGCATATCACCGCCGATGAAGTGTTTAAGCATCTCCAGACTTTTACAGGGGATATTATCCAGACACCTCCGACGGTGAGCGCTGTCAAAGTTGACGGAGTGAGAGCCTATCAGCTGGCCCGACAGGGCAGGAATCCCCGGCCAAAGCCCCGAAAGGTGAGAATCGACAGGATAGAACTCATTACAGCTGATCTTCCCCGGCTGGAGATTCGACTGGAAACCGGGCCGGGAGTTTATGTCCGTTCAGTGGCCAGGGATTTGGGAGAAGTCCTGGGATGTGGCGGTACTGTGGAGCAGATTATCAGGGAGAGATCCGGCGGATTCCTGCTGAAAGATTCCATAACTCTGGAACAGGTAGAAGAATTTTGCCGGAAAGATGAAGCAGAGAAAATTCTGATACCTCCGGAAAAGGTGCTTCAGGGATTTTCCAGGGTGACTGTCAGCCCCCGGGGAATGGAGCTGGTCAGAAACGGCCGGCCCCTGGGAAAGGAGATGTTGATCCTGAAGCATTGTGACATTGACTGGACTCGGGATGATCCGGTGATGATCCTGGATCCTGCGGGCAGGCTGATAGCAGTGGGAAGGCCCAGGCCAGATATGAGAATACACCTGGAAAAGGTGCTGACCCAGGTCAATACCATGAAATAAAAGGAGAGAACATCACAAGGGTAAATCAGACAAGAGTCAGGATTTTTCTCATCAAGTCAGAAGAACCATCATGATTCCCTCTCAAGTCTGCCTGGGAAGCAACGGTGGCGATTTATAAATTATACTCATATGCACAGGAAAGAAGGGAAGTAATTGAAAAAAGCGAGATATTATGAGAAAAGGGAAAATAATGTGGTTCAGTGCCTTCTGTGCCCTCATCATTGTGTCATTGCGCCGGAGAAGACAGGGCTGTGCCAGGTAAGACGCAACCTGAAGGGAGAGCTGTATTCCCTCAATTACGGCCAGATAAGCTCCGACAACATGGACCCCATCGAGAAGAAACCCTTGTATCATTTTTATCCCGGCTCTTCGATTCTGTCCCTGGGAACCCTGGGGTGCAATATGTCCTGTTCCTTCTGTCAGAATGCATCCATAAGCCAGATCCCCAGAAATGAGATTGACATATATTTCCGACGGCTGACCCAGAAAATCACTCCGCAACAGGTCGCCTCCATCGTCAAGAAATTGTTCAAAAAAGGAAATATCGGCATCGCATACACCTACAACGAGCCTTCCATCTGGTTTGAATTTGTGGCCGACTGCGCCAGGGAAGTCAAAAAAGCTGGCGGAAAAAATGTCCTGGTCACCAATGGTTTTCTGGAAGAGGATCCCCAGAAGGAATTGATGCCCTATATTGATGCGGTCAATGTTGATATAAAGTCGATTGATGACGGGTATTATCGCAAGCTTTGCGGAGCCAGGCTTCAACCGGTGCTGGATTACTGCAGACGGGCCAAGGAATCGGCCCTGGTGGAGCTGACTAATCTCATTGTCACCGGCGAGAATGATTCCGCTGAAAGTATCGCCGGGCTGGTGGACTGGGTGTCAGAAAATCTTGGACGGGACACTCCCATACATTTTTCCCGTTACCATCCCAGTTTCCGTTTCGATGCTCCTGCTACCGATATTCAGGTTCTGTCCCTGGCTTATGAGATTGCCATTAAGAAGCTGGATTATGTTTATGTGGGAAATGTCTGGAAAGGGGACTGGGACAGCACCAGATGTCCTGAGTGTCACAAGGTGGTTATTGACAGGAGTGGCTACCGGATTAACAGAATCAGTTTGAAAGAGGGAAACCTCTGCGCTTTTTGCGGAAGCAAGGTTGCCGTTGTCACCTGATAAACCGGGGGGTTGTAATTGCTGGGACTTCGCCTGAGATACCAGATAGCAGGTTTTATATTCATACTGTTTACAACGGTTGTTCTTATAATGGGTTATTTTAATGTCACAATTCTAAGCGATCAGCTCCAGCGTCTGTCCCTGTACCGGGCCCATACCGATGCCAGAAATTTATTCGGACTCCTGATGGAATCCCTCAAGGAAGAAGAAGACAACGCCGAAAGCTTCATTGCCGACGGCGCAAGGCTCAACCAGTTCATTAAATACACAATGTCCCTCAATGATCTTCGCAATGTCAGTCTATATGATGCCCAGGGAAACATGGTCTATTCAAGGTTCATAAACCAGGATACATCTATTGAAAATCATTCAGAGATCATGCTGGCCGTGGCAACCCGAAAGGAAAGAACCGTGATGTGGGCGGTGGACCCTTACAACCGCACAGGGGAAACCATAGAGAAGTATGGCATTCTGGACCCCCGGATGATCATTGCGGATTTTTATTTCCCTATCATTAGAAATGAAGATGTGACAGGGGTTTTCCGAGTCACCATCAACCTGGAAAAGGCTTCCCGACTGCTGAAGTTCTTTTTCCTGGGAAACCTGTCACTCTCAATGGTCTTCATTCTCACGGCTTTTGTGGCCATATACATGTGGAGTGAAAATGCCATCAACAAACCGATACGAAACCTCCTTCGGGCACAGGAACGCCTGAGTCAGGGGGATTTTGATGTCCATGTGGAACTGAACCTTCCCAGAAACAATGAACTGGCAGTAATTGCAAATTCTTTCAACAAAATGGCTCGTGAATTGAATGTGTATCAGCGGAAACTCAAGGAACAGGCATCCCAGTTGGAAAAACTGAACCGCCAGTACCTGGCTTTAAATGAAAATCTCGAACACCAGGTGGAGGAAAAAACCCTGGAGCAGAGAGAGTTTTTTTCCCTGATCACTCACGATCTCAAAATCCCTCTGGCGGCGGTCCGGGGATACCTGGCCCTTTTGCAGAAGCCCCGGACCGGTCAGTTGAACAGCAGGCAGAAAAAATTCGTAAACTCCATAGAGGCTGCCACGGGACATTTGCTGGGGATGGTGAAAAATCTCCTGGACTCGGTAAAATATGACGCCGACAAGGTGGAATATTTTATGGAGAGCTTTGATCTGGTCAAACTTATAAATGAAGTCAATGACAATTTACACCCAATGATGGAGGAAAAACAGATAAGTCTTGCAGTGATGATTCCCGACGAATGCCGGAATGTGAACGCTGACAGGACAAAAATCGGCCAGGTTTTCTCCAACATACTGTCCAACGCTATAAATTATACTCCTGATGGAGGCGATATCACCGTCACTGCCGAGGAAGAATTAGAAACCGTGGAGGTGCGTATTCGGGACAGCGGTATCGGTATCCCGTCGGAACAACTGGACAGAATTTTCGAGAAATTCCAGCAGATCCCCGGCAAGGAGTCCCCCTCTACCAGTCTTGGGCTGGGGTTGTATATAGTTCGCAAAATAATGGAAGGCCATGGAATGACGGTGTGGGCCAAAAGCACCATGGGGAAGGGAAGCTCCTTTTATTTCACCCTGAAAAAATCAAACACCGAGGAAATTAATGAATAATGCCAGCAATAAAATAAGAGTTCTTATCGCCGATGATCACCGTCTTTTCCGGGAAATGCTGTATCATACCCTCCAGGATGAAGAGGACATTGAAGTGGCAGGACAGGCCGTTGATGGCAAGGAAGCTGTTGAAATGGTCAGGGAATTGAAGCCCGACATAATTCTTCTGGACATAAACATGCCCAGGATTGACGGCATTGAAACCACAAGAATTCTTACCGGGGAATGTCCCCAGGTCAAAATTGTAATTCTGACCGCCATCGACGATGATGATTATCTTTTTACCCTGATTCAGGCGGGAGCCACAGGCTACCTTCTCAAGGACACTTCATCACAGAATGTTGTCAACGCCATCCGGGCAGCTTATTCCGGGGAATCCCTGATACAGCCCCGCCTTGCCAGCAGAGTGCTCAAGAAGCTCAACCGGCTGATGGAGCAAGAAAAGAAGCCTGCATCATGCCCCGACAAAAAGGAAAAACTGAACCTCCTAACAGAGCGGGAGAGGGAAGTGCTGGAGCTGGCAGGGATGGGAAAAAACAATCGGGAAATTGCCGGCGCCCTGTTCATCAGTGATGCCACCGTAAAAACCCACGTGATGAACTGCATGCGCAAGTTGAACCTGCGGGATCGGGTAGAGATGGTCCTCTTTGCGGTACAGTCAGGAGCAGTGGATCTGAAATAAGGAATTGATAAAATGAAGGACAATCAAAACCCAAAAAAACATATCACTCTTATTAATATCGGTTTTCCAACTAAACGGGATATACTCAGGTTTTTTGTTCCCATGGGGGTACTGTGGCTGGGAGCTTATATAGAAAATGCAGGCTACTCAGTCCAGGTCCTCGATTACCAGACCCATCCCCCGGTGAAGGACAATACTCTTCCCGAAAGCCTGGGGGAATTTTTGGAAAAAGCCGATTCAAACCTTTTGGGAATAAGCGTTATCAGCAAGGACCTTCCCCTGACTCTGACCGCCTGTGAAATATTCAAGAAGAAATACCCCGGGAAGCAAATTCTGCTGGGAGGGCCGGGCCCTTCGGGCATTGCCGGGGATTTGATGGAAAAATTCCCCTTTATTGACTTTGTTGCCGTGGGGGAAGGAGAAATAACCCTGCTGGAGCTTCTGGCTCAGTTGGAGGAGGAAAACCCAGAATTGGACGGTATCAACGGTCTGGTATGGCGAAAACAAGGGCAGGTTGTCACAAATCCTCGCCGGGCAAGAATGAGGGATTTGGATTGTGTTCCCATGCCGGCATATCACCTGATTGATCACCGCCGTTATAATGCCATGTATATTTTCGGCTCCAGAGGATGCAGTCATTTCTGCACTTTCTGTGATCAGCCAGGCATGTGGGCCGGACAGGAGATTCACCGGGGGGTGGATCTGATGATGAAGGAATTGGATTACCTGATGGAAACCCTTAAAGTACAGTGGGTAATTTCCTTTTCCGACAATGAATTCTGCCACCATGGAGAATCCTTTGATGAATTCATTAAGCTGATGAAAAAAAGAAAATACCGCTTTCCCTTCGCCATCGATCGCCGGATAGACGCCATCAATCCCGGAGTATTAAAAAAGGCAAAATCTGTGGGATGCATCACTCTTCTTTATGGCATCGAATCTGGAAGCGCCAGGATTCTTCGGGAGATACGAAAGGAATTTACCCCCGAGAGGATCATCCCCGGACTTAACCTGTCAGCAAGGCATATCATGCACAATATGGCCTCTATGATGTTTGGATACCCCTTTGAAGAAATCAGCGACTTTCTTGATACCGTCAACATCATATGGCGGATGTGCCACAGGACGACTCCCAACTATATCACCTTCCAACTGCATTATCTCTCACCCCTGCCCCGGACGGGGATCTTTGCGAAATATGGAGATCGGCTGGTCCGACGGGGAATTGTCAACATGATGAACTCTGGCAACAACTTCGATATTTATGATGTCATCACCCTGGAAAAAGAAATGAAAATACTGGTTCTTCCAAAGACAGAAAAAGAACAGGAGCCCCTGGATCCCCGCATTGAAAAGATGGTGTCGGAAAACCCGAAAATGTTTTCCACCTTTTATCTTTATGAATCACCAAGGATTCATCTCAAGGAAAAAATCATCCAACTGCTGAAAATTGCGGCACCCCGAAAACTGGCCAATTTTATGGTCCCCTGGGAAGATCTGGTGATTCATTTTTTAGAAGATTCAATCACCGTATCAGGCCCACCAAAGCATTCAGATATTCCCGCAGTGATGGTCCGGCTCACCAGAGAGGATCTGCAAAACCCGGAAAAAATTGTGGATGAGATGACATCCAGGGGAGATAAGACGCATCTGGTATGCTTCAGGGCCGGAGAGCTTCCCCCGGGGACGGAATCAGGGGATGCCCTGTTAAAACTTCTTGATATGGCCAGGGCCAGAAAAATTAAAATTAGGATCCTGTCGTATCTTCCCGACTCCTTTATGGGATTCTCCACCAGGCTGAAGCTGACCCGGGATTATCAACTGCCGGAACACCCCGGCTCCGCTGGGGATCTTCTTACTGTCAACTCCCAGGGCAGGGTTTCCAATGACAGGGGAATAACTGGAGAGAAGCTTGAGTTCTATGAATCATCGAGGCTCATGTTTAATGCCTTTTACGGAAATATGAGCAGGGAACAATTCATGGCCCCGGGGCCGGAAGATCATCGCACTGCATAGAGCAGACCATCATCGGACCCCACATAGAGAGTTTCATTACTGCTGATGCATGGGGAGGATCGAACCCGTCCCCCGGTCTTGATGCGCCAGCGAACCTTGCCCCTGGTATCCAGAGAGTAGATGTAATAATCATCTCCTCCCACATATATTGCTCGGTTGGCACCAATTACCGGGGATGAAACCACTGAGCTGAAGGTCTGATACTTCCATCTCAATGCACCGTTTATGCTGTTGATACAGTAAACATTTCGATCCGACGAACCTACAATGACTACATTCTTGCCATTGGATACCGGAGATGATGCTATTGGCCCTGCGGACTTGAATTTCCAACGGGGAGAACCGTCAGGATTTATGGCATAGAGGTTCCCATCCATGCCTCCGAAAAATATTGTGCCATTCCGGGATGTGCAGGGAGAAGACTGGATCGGCGATTTGATGGCGGTGTACCAACGGACATTCCCTCCCCGGTCCAGGCTGTAAAAATAACTGCTACCGTTAAAAGTGCCACGGCTGGCAATATATATGGAACCGTCCTGAGAGAGGGCCGGAGTCG
>CAYNGH010000079.1:0-14935 GCA_964396845.1 uncultured bacterium
CCCAGGGGGAATGCAGATGCGCTGACGGAGAATGCAAATGCGCCTGCGGACATAAATATCACCAAAAGGGAATGGGCCAGAAGTGTCGCATGGGCCGGCACCGGGGCAAAAATATGATTCATAAGTTTTTCCTGTCCCCTGAAATGAAAGAAAAACTGGAACTGACTGATGAGCAGACAGAAAAGCTGGAAACTCTCATGACAACCCACGCCAAAGAGGCCGTTGACATCAAGGGACAAATCCAGAAACTCAAGATTGACAAAAAACAACTGATGAAAAATACCAAGATGGATATTTCCGCCATCGAATCAAAGATGAAACAACTGTATGACTTGAAGCTGAAGTATAAGATTCATCGCCTGAAGGGATTCCAGCAGGCCAGAGAAATTCTTACCGATAAACAGAGGACTGTTGTGGAAGAAATCTGGAATAAATACCAGGGAAAAGGCAAAAGAATGATGAAACAAGGCTGTGCCCAATGCACCCATCATCAGATGCCGGAAAAAGAGAAAAAATAAATATCTGCCATATATGACCGCAAAATATGCCTGTGATAATACCGGGGCTTCGATTATCGAGGCCCCTTGTTTTTATTGAAGAACCCGGCAATCCGATCCATCAGGCCCCGGCGGACGTGGTTTATCACCTGGCCGGAGTCGATCTTTACCGCTAAGGTATGTTCCGTCAGGAGATCCCGGCCATAAAAGATAAAAATCTCCTTGCTCCGGGAATATTCCCAGGCAGACACCCCCAACAGCTGGGGTTTTTCTTTTAACATGACTTCCAGGGCTTTTCTTTCCCTGGCATTTTTCACCGGGGAAGGCTCACTGCAGAAACTGCAGATTTCACCAGGTTTTTTGGAAGGACGACAGGCATTGCAATATAACACTCCGCAAACCGGACAGGGAGAAAGATGCCTCTGACACAAGGTGTCGCCACATCCATAACAGAAGCCCGAATGTTCAGGGCAAAGCTCCCTGTCGCAGGGGAGGCACCTGGATGTATGAGCCGGACACTGCCGGGTATTGCATATATGGCACGTACCACCGCAGGCACCGCAAATATCCAGACCACAGGTGGCGCATTTTCCGGCAGTATCAGGATTGACAGTCTTTCCGCAACCGGGGCAGGTATGAAGGCAATCCCGACACAGAATCCCGCCACTGGATGCATCCTGTCCTCCCATACAGTCATTGCAGAAGACCCCCTGACACCGACTGCAGAAAAAAGAATGCTGGTGACAGGATTTTTTTCCGCAACTGTCACATTCCCGGATACCGCAGTTCTTACAGACATGACCCGGACACATGGCGCAGTCATCAAGTTTATCCCGGCAGAATGTATTCCCGCAACTACTGCATATGGATCCGCAGTCGGGGCATATGAGTTCACCGCAATCGCTGCAGGTCTGCAGGCACTGGGAACACCCCTCCTGACGGCACTTTCTGCATTGAACCTTTTTATCCAGACCTGCCCTGGAAAGACAGAACTGACAGCTGAAGGTACAATCAGGGTCTTTTCTGACACCATCAACACAGCATTCAATATAATCACAGCTGCCGCATCGATCCTGCCGGCATACGGGGCAGGTCCAAATCTCGTCGGCACATACTGCGCCATGTTCTTCACACAATCCCATTTTTTCAGCCTCCCTGCCGCAACGGGGACACACCACCGGGGGAATAGAATTCCTGAGAAGATCTCTGGTCATTTCAAAATAAGCCGAGTCTGATCCCCGCACAAGACGAATCCGATACCGGATTACCGGGTATCTTATCAGCAACGCCATAGCCAGCCGGGCTTCTGCTCCGACAGCATATCTTCCCTGAATTTCCTGATGCATCTGTTCCCGGGCCTTGTCAATATCTTTCTTCTCAAGGTCGCTTTTTGCCTTTTCTCTCTGGAGATCCATATAATCATCAATCCGCTTCTTCTCCTGTTTCAGCAGACGGCTCCCTTCCTCATCAAGAACCGACAGAACCTGCCGGGTATTCTGAAACAGCACCCTGCGGGCTTCAGCCTCACCTCTGGGAAGGGGATAATTATCCAGAATCAGGCCATGACAGGGAGGCTCATCAAGAAGAGGTTTCCCCAAAACCTGATCCACAGTGAAGCCTTCAACAGGGCCATTTCCAGCAAGATCAAAAAATACCGGCACAATCTCTTCCCGGCGCTCCCTGCCGGAGATTCCCAGCCGGTATATGAAAAGCCCCAGCCCGGGATACTCCACCCCTGTGGAATCGATAACTCCACTGCAGTTGACAAACTGAATACTCTGTGGAATAATCCCCCTCCGGGAATTAATAAGCTCGCTTTCCACCGCCAGGTAACCTTCTCCCTGAAGGCCTTCCGTGCCGATTATTTCCATAATCCTGAATATAAAAGGAGCACCGGCAGTCATGAGAATACTGTGGGGGCCGGCCCCGGGAAGACGAGGGCTGAAGGTTAGCTGAAGATCCTTCGAATCAGATCCCAGATCCGCCATGAGATCCTCCGGGAGAAACACCTCCCACAGGTCATCATGAATCCGCCGAATTTCAACATTCCGGCTCCAGAAGAAGCCCTCCACCAGTTTTTTTATTCTCTCCTTGAAAATCAGCATAGCGATGAAATCTTTAGTTTTTTTCCCCAGACTGGAGGAAAATCCCCAACTCTTCTAAACATGAAAGCTATGTCTATAACAAAAACAATATGTATCACACTCATACTTATCCTGGCAGGAGTCCTTCCCTGCCCAGCCGGGGACGGGCCACAGCTTTTCCATTCACCGGCTCAGAATGCTGACATAACCACCAACTCTCCTGATATCCGCCTGTCCCTCATCGGCACCGGTGCCGATGCTGAAAGCCTGCGGGTATATGTTAACGGGCAGGATGTGACCAGCCAGGCAGTCCGATCCTTTGCATTTGTTTCATACACCCCGGCGGATCCCCTTCCCCAGGGAGAAAACCATGTTCGAATAACATACCAGGCGAATGACGAAGCCAGGGAAGTCAAATGGAGCTTCAATGTTTCATCACCGGAGATCATCCACTCCATCAGCCACGACGGCGATGATTTTATGACTCTGGGACAGGTCCTGACTGTTACCGTGCAAGCCCTTCCGGGATCATCAGGCCGTTTTGATTTATCTCATATCGCCAGGGGGATTCCCCTGTCAGAGGGGCCAGATGGAGTGTTTAAAGGATCCCACAAGATACAGGAAGGGGATTATCTCCATGACGGAACCATCACTGTGATGATGACAGGCCCTGATGGATCCCGTCAGACAAAGACCATCGATGCGCCTCCATGGATCAGCGCCAGCTTCTTCCGGGTCCAGATCACAAGCCCCAAGCCAGGCCAGTATGTGGATCGCATCTTCGAAGTCCGGGGAACCACCACTCCTGATGTGCTTGTAAATATATCATCAAAACTGGGGTTTAATTTTACCAAGGAAGATGCCATGGCTTCGGGCGGGCCTGCTGCGGGAGGCTACCGAACCCGTTCCGATGAGAACGGCAACTTTTCACAACAAATCGGTTTTCCGCCGATTGTGATTCAGGGAATGAAGATGCTCATATATGTACAGGCTACCGATTCCAGGGGCAATCGATCCATCCCGGATCAGGCCATTGTCCATTACCGTCCTGTGGATTCCGGCCAGGGAGAAGACCCCGGCCAGTCCCATCCGGCCCATAATGACACAGAAGATCGGGAATCGCAGGAACCATAGAACAAATCGGCCATTCTTACTTGCTCCCCCATTTTTTTATCCGGTCCAGGGTCACCCACTGGTTTTGGGTATCAGAAAAGCCTTCATAATGAACCAGATACTGGCCGTTGCTATACTTGAGAATCCGGGCCTCATACCAGTCCCCCATCCACAGGACCTTCACCCGTTCGCCATCGGCATAGGTGATGTCCTTTATCTCATAAGGGCCAACCCAGAAGTCAAACTGGGACTCAGTGCCAATAATATGAACCTTGTATTTCAGAGTCCCCGCAGCCACCACCTGGCCGGTGACCCACTGGCCCTGCTGATTTTTCACCATTATAATATCGCCGTTTCTATATGTGTAATTATGGACAATATCTTCCGGCACCCATTTGTCAATAATCATGTCGTTTTCCATGAAGTGAACCTTATATCTCCCCTGACCGACTTCCATGACCCTGGCAATTTCCCATTTTTCCAGCCACCATATCTTCACCCTGTCGTTCATGGAAAATCTCATATCCCCGGCCCATACAGGAAAAACACTCACTGTCAGCATAATAACAGTGAACAGCATTATCCCGGCAATGATTCTTTTCAAGAAAACCACCTCCACTAACATATGCCATAAACGATAAATAATCATCATCATTATTCAACCGCCTGGAGCCAATTCCCGCATATTTCCCTGTTTTTGTCGGAACAGTCGGGATAAAATTTCAGACAAGGCCGGATCAGCCCCGGCAACTGTTCCCTTCTTTCTGACAGGGGGCCTTTTAAGAAGAGGAAAAATCTGCTATACTCCCCTTGACAGCCAAGGAGGTTGTGTATTGACAATGGATCGAAGAGAATTTTTAATAAAATCGGCAGCCTTCGGATGTGCAACAGCCCTGGGACAGGGATTGCTGTGGGGAAACAAGATTTATGCCGGGGGCCACGGCCTTCATCCGGCCCGCTGGCAGGAAAAATTGCCTGACGGTGAGGTGAGGTGTGTTCTTTGTCCTCTCAATGAAGTCCTGAAGCCCGGCCAGATGGGGGCCTGCCGGGTCAGGGAAAACCAGCAGGGCCGACTGGTGGTGACCAACCATGGAAAACCCGCAGCAATGCATCTGGATCCGGTGGAAAAAAATCCTCTTTATCATTACACTCCTGGAGTCCAGTGCCTGGCCCTTGCCACAGCAGGATGCAATCTGGCCTGTCCCGCCTGCCAGAACTGGGAAATATCCCAGAGAAAAACCAGCCAGGTCAGAACATACGACCTGACCCCGGAAAAAGCAGTTTTTTACGCAGAAAGAAACAACTGCGGAGCTGTATCATATACCTTTTCAGAACCGGTGGTCTTTGCAGAATACATGCTGGATACTGCAAGACTTGCCCGGAAAAGGGGAATGAAAAACCATGTTGTCACCGGCGGTTTTGTCAACCCGGATCCCCTCAGGGAAATCTGCTCCGATGTAGATTCCATGGTGGTGAGCATCAAGGGTTTGGATGATTCGGAATATGGCCGGGCCGGCGCCTTTGATACAATCAAAGAAGTTCTTAAGATAATCGCCGACTCCGACTGCTGGCTGGAAATCGCAGTGCTGGTGGTTCCAACCCGCAACGATGATATCTCTCAGCTTTCCACCATCTGCCGGTGGATTGCCGATAATCTCGGCCCAAATGTGCCGGTTCATTTTTCCCGTTTTTATCCTTCCTTCCGCCTGAGAAATCTGCCCCAGACACCTGTTGCATCCCTGGAAAGAGCCCGCAGAACCGCCCTTGACTGCGGAATAAAATATGCCTATGTGGGAAATGTCCCGGGACATATCCACAACAACACATATTGCCATAACTGCCAGGAGATGCTCATCCAGAGGGTGGGATTCCGGGTGATAAAAAATAATCTGGCCGGCTCCAGCTGTCCTAAATGCAAAACAAGAATTCCCGGCATCTGGCATCAATCCTGAATTTTCATGGTAATTTCAAAAAATCTTGCCGGTTTTTACAACAAGTTTACATTTTGTTAACAAAATCAGCACTAAAACTTGAATGCTCTTAGTGACAATTTCCGGGAAATATTGTATAATGGGTTCGGGTATGAAGGCAAGGAGGGTATCTGATGAGTTTTGGAAAGATAGGCAACTGGATTGACAACAAACTAAGCAGTGCCGGGTCCACCTGGAAGGGCAGTACTGCCAAGAAGACCGTGGACGATATCATGGATCGCAGCAAGAAAGCTGCCCAGGAAATCAAAGAAAAGACCGATGATGTCCACTCAAGAATCAGGGACAATATCGACACCAACCTCACCAATATCGAAGAACAAAACCCTGATGCATCAACATTGAAAAAGCTTGTGGAACTAGGCAAAATCGGAGGAATAATCGGAGCAGCCTACAAGAAACACGGCACCGAAGAAGTCGATCCGGACAAAAAAGTCCCTGTACAACTCCCCCTGTTTCCAGAGGATAAACCAGTACAAGAAAAACCCCAAGAGGGAGGGGGCCTGAAAAAAGCCTGGGAATTCGGTAAAAACGGCGGACTGATTGGGCATATGAGTCGCAAAAATGCCGATAAAACCCCGGAGGAGCCTCAATCCCCTCCCATCAATGAAAGACCTGTTGACGAGGAATACAAACAACATGTCGATAAGGTGCTAACAGAGGCTTTCAGCCCCACCAACATCAAACCTTATCAAGAAATCGAAGGCTACAACATAGCCACCTGAGTCATCAACTGAAAAAATTAAAGGGCGCTTCTGGCGTCCTTTTTTGTTTCCTGATGTTTCCCGATGTTCACTGGCTCATTTTTTCCATTATCAGCTTTCTTCGATCCGGAGGCAATTTCCGGGATCCTTCCCGGAGGATGTAACGGGTTGATGGCGATGGTTTTTTTGAATAATAATCAAGAAACTTCTCCACCCGGAACCGATCTCTGGGGCTTAATTCCCGCAGAAGCCATGCAACTGCTTTTTGAACATTTTCATCGGGATCCTTCATCACTCCCTTGAGAATATCCAGAAAGACACCAATCCCCTCCCCAGGAATCAGGGGAACAACAGGGATGAGGCTGACAATGCCAAAACGGCGAATCCATGGGTTGGGGGATTTGACCAGGGTTGTGCTGTGCCGGAGGGCTGTGAGGGTATTCTCTTCTGCAAAGGGCCGATATCCATCCAGGGCCAGGGCATCGCATATTTCCCAGTTGTCCAGATCTGCCATCCAGTTCATTGCCAGCCGGTGAGCCTGTTTTGAATCCATCCTGAAAAGCTCTCCCAGGGCTTCACAGGCAACCCGGCGTTCTTCTCTGGATCCCCGATCCCACAGCTTTTTCAACAGCAGAATTCCCAGGGAGGCATCCTTATGGAGGAATTCTGCCACATAGCCGGCAATGGCCGACAAAACCGGGACTGGGGTGCCGTAGGTCTTGGAAAGACCCGGGACTTGAATTTCAAGACGTTCTGAATATTTTTCTGATGAGTATCTATGAAAATACTCCAGCATCAGGTCGATGAACTCTTCCATGCCCTGAACCCTGGCAAATTCCTTTTTAATTTCTTTGTGATCAATAGTATCCAACTGCAATGAACCACACCTCATCTGGTTATTTTACCATGATGCCGGGATATCCTTGAAAAGGAACAGGATTCATAAAAAATCATCTCTTCTCTTGGAGGATTGGCCGGAAGGATTAAATAATATTCCAAAGAGGCGGTGAATTAATGCGGGATGAAATAGAAAAAATGATGGACAGGGGAAACCACTGTCACCGGCAGGACCTTCTGGATGAGGCCAGAGATCTTTTCAAGAATGCAGCCCGGTCAGCCCGGTCAGGAGGATACCCGGATCTGCAGGCAGATGCCCTTTTCAAGCTGGGCATGATTCGATTCAGCCAGGGAGATTTTCACAAAGCCCGCAGACACTGGGAAATGGCCCGGGATCTCTACATCGAACAACAGGACACCCTGCGTCAGGCGGATGTATTGTACAACCTGGGAAACCTGGAAATGTCCCAGGGTAATCATCACCAGGGGGCAGTAAACTTCAAGCAGGCCTACAGCCATTATGTTGCAGAAGAAAAAACCCACAACACCGCCGATGCCGCATTCAGCCTGGCCCTTTGCAGTATGGAAACAGAAGATTATGCCACTGCCTTTGACTCTTTCTTTGATGCACTGGATATATACGAGGAGCTGGAAGACAGGGAAGCCACCGCAGACACAAAATACCAGATTGGCAAAATGTTCAACAGAATAGAAGAACCAGCTCAGGCCCTAAATTACTTCAAGGGATCCCTGAAGATATACCAGGATCTTGATATGGAAACCCGAATTGCCGACTGCCATTTTCAGCTGGGAAATGTCCTGCTGGATCAGGAAAAACCTGATGAAGCCCTGGAGGAAATGAAACTTGCCCTGGATGCTTATTCCCGGGCGGGAGAGAACCGCTACCAGGCGGAAACCCTGCTGAACATGGGAACTGCCTGTGAAGAGAAAAAAGATTCAGAACAGGCCAAAAAGTATTATATGGAAGCCGACAAATTGTTTCAGCAGGAAGAGGACCATAAAGGTTCCGGCGATGCCCTCTACAACCAGGGATCCCTGGAAGAAGAAGCAGACAACAACATGGAAGCCCTGAAACAATATACCCGCTCCCTGAACGCATACCGCCGGGGAAATGACCTGGAAGGCCAGGGTGATGCCTATTTTGCCATGGGCAGGGTTTACCGCCGGATGAAAGACATCGAAAACTCATATCATTTTTACAAACAGGCCCTGGTATGCTTTGAGAAGAACGACAACATCAATAGAGCAGTAAAAACCAGGGAAGAGATGCAGGAAATAATCTAAAACCTTTTTCAATCCTCAGCTCATAAAAATGGAATGGAGCCTGACAATGCAAGCTCCATTCGTGGGTTCGGGTTGTGGGGAAAATCTACCTCTGATTTTATCTGTTTTTTTCAGAGCATCCCAACCCCCATGTATCTATATCATAGTCATTATTGCCGGTAATCTCAATTCGTCAGATATTAAAAAACTGTAAAAAATGTTAAATTTCTCTTTTATTCTGTTAAGAATAATTAACAAAAACGGGCCATCATCGACAGCCCGTTTTATCAACAGTAAAAGCAAAGTTAATTGAGAACTTCATCCACTTCAATTGTCCATTCCCCACTGGCAGTGATATCGATTATAAAATCACTCTCCCGGGGGATTTTTACTCTTTTGGTTTCAGTGACAGAACCGATGCCTGAGGCAAGATCCTCAACCTTTGCGCCGTAGTTGTTTAGAAGGACAGCAGAAAACTGACGGCCACCGGTATGTTTCACCTTGAAGTCATATGTGCCTGCCTTCAGTTTAAACACCGGGGTGGCATCCCGGGTTTCCGTGGTCCCGGAAAAATTCCTCTTACCCGGCTCATTGATGGTTGACTTGACGGAAACAATCCATTCGCCGTCGGTTTCTCCTGCAATGTAGAACATGGGAGCTTCCCCTTCCCCGGCATTTTCACCCTGTTCTGTTTTGGGGATTCCCACCACGGTGATCCCCAGGTAAGGGCCGACACCCTGGGCCAGGTTCTTTATGACAGCTCCCCCGGCCTGACGAAAATCGATCTTGAAATTGCTGAATCCTCTATGATCCACCTCAAACAGGTAAAGCCCAGGCTTCAGTTTGAACTGCCTTGTGGATTTTTCTCCCTGTTCCCTGAAGGGGTTTGCCTGGACCTGAACACAGGCCAATGTGAATAACCCCAGAATAACTGCTAAAACTATCAGAGTCCTGGTGACATTTTTTTCCACTTTTGCTCCTCCTTTTTTTTATGGTCCCTGACGAGGTACCAAAGCGGAGCTGATGCTTGTTCCGCCCCGGTTATTGTCGGAATACTCAGGATATTTATTCGATACCTTTTTTGAAAACCCCTCCATGAATTAATCCTCTGACAACAGGATGATACAGAGAACCCCGCGGGAAAAAAGGACACCATACCGGCATCATTCCATCATCAATAATGAATGAAGGAAATTGAATCTGTCCGGGAGAAGTTTAATTAATCAGTAACGGGAGGATGAAAATGCCCATTTGTCCTTTTTCACAAGACTACCGTGAATGCTATCCCCAGTGCGCCCTTTATGCAGAGTCCATAGGGAAATGTTCTTTTTATGTATCCGCCATGCTCCTGGAGGATCTCCAGAAGGTTGCGGTGGTATCCTATGAAAAATTTGTCAGGGACGAAGAACAATATCTTCGCCAGCGTCTGGCAGAAATAGAACAGGAACGGGAGCAGGACTCCCCCAAGGGGCCTCATGAATAACCGGGAGATTGCCCATGTCCTGGAAAGAATAGCTCTGCTTCTTAATATGGAGGGCTCCAATCCCTTCAAAATTCGTGCTTTTGAGCGGGCTGCCAGAATCATCTCGAGTTTTGACGGTTCCATTCAAGACATGACCCGCTGGGGAGAACTCCAGTCCATCGAAGGCATCGGCAAGGGGATTGCATCGGAGGTGGAAGCCCTGGTCAACACCGGCGAGAGTCCAGCCCTCCAAGAGCTTTCACAACGTTTTCCCCCATCAATATTTGAAATCGTTGAAGTCCCCGGAGTAGGCCCCAGAAAAGCTGTCCAGCTTTACCGGGAGCTGGGAATCGATTCCCTGGAAGATCTGGAAAGGGCTGCCAGAGGCGGACTTACTCAGAAACTCAAGGGCTTTGGATCCGTGACAGAACAAAACATCCTGATGGGAATCATCCTGCGGATGCAGGCCATGGAGCAGAAATCCATCGGCACCGCCTTGCCCATTGCCCGGCAGGTAATGCAGGATCTCCTGGAAAACTCCTCCCTGGAACAACTCAGTGAAGGAGGGGATCTCCGCCGGAGAACCGAAACCGTCGGACGAATTGAACTGGTGGGTTCTGCCGGTCTTGCGGATCCGATTCTGGATCAGCTGGCCCAGCTCGACGGCATTGAAAAGATCCACAGCAGAAAGGCCACATCAATACTGGTGGAAAACAGCGACGGCATCGAAATTTCCCTCCAGGTGGCAGATCCCCACAGATACGGACTGGCCCTGCTCCTGTCCACGGGAAGTTCCCCCCACACTCTGCGAATCAAGAACATGCTCAATCAGGGGGGATATATCATCCGCAACGGCGGGCTTTATAACTCCAGCGACAGTTTTGTCCCCACCCCTGACGAGGAAACCCTTTACCAGCTGGCAGGACTGCCCTTCATCCCACCCCAGGTCAGAAATACCGGACAGGAAGTAGATGAATACCTTGCCAACCCAGCCCTTCAACTCATTCAACAAAGTGACATTCGGGGAGATATGCAGATGCACTCCCATTTCTCCGACGGCATCGCATCCATCGAAGAGATGGCCAGAAGTGCCCGACAGAAAGGGTATTCCTACATCGCAATAACGGATCATTCCGGCAGTCTGGTTATCGCCAACGGGGTAAAGCCCGAAAGAAAGATAGGACAACACCAGGAAATCCACCGGGTCAACAGCCTTTTTGACGGCGAATTCAAAATATTCAAGGCTGCCGAGGTGGATATTCTTTCTGATGGTTCCCTGGATTACCCTGATGAACTTCTGGAACAGCTGGATTTTGTCCTGATCTCAATTCATTCCGCTATGAAAATGAGCGAAGAGAAGATGACCAGCCGGTTAGTTCGAGCCATCAGACATCCCCGGGTTCACTGCCTGGCCCATCCATCAGGGAGGCTCATCAACCGGAGGCCCGAGATGAACATCAACTGGGATCGGGTCTTTGAAGCGGCTCTGGATGCGGGTATTGCCTTGGAAATCAATTCCCATCCCTACCGGCTGGACCTGGACGAACACCGTTGCAGAACTGCCCGGGATATGGGAATTCCTTTGTTCATCAACACCGATGCCCACAGCCCTGAAGAACTTGACATGATGGAGTTCGGGGTTTCCATCGCCCAACGGGGATGGATTCGTAAAGAAGACGTGGTCAACACGCTGCCCCCTGACAGACTTTTAGAATGGTTAAAATCAAAATAAAGCTCAGGTTCACCCCGGCAAAAGCCATATCAGGCAACACCTTCAGCAATGTCTTTCTTTAAAACCTGCCTCATGAACCGGTGCATCAGGCCCCCCTGAATCCACCAGATAATCAGTATGCATACCTGGGGAATCAAAAAGGTCATGAACCACAACCGCATATAACCGGCAATGGGCCGACTTGCCGGCGATATGAAACCATTGAAAGTTCCGATGAGGGCAATGGCGGATACAAGAATAAGAACAAGGCTGTAACTTGTGATGTCCGGAGATTCCTGAGAAAAAAAGTATTCCAGGAACACCACCAGGGTAATGATGAAAAACACCTGGTGATAATCCCATACCAGTTGCAGAAATAAAAAGACCGCAACAGGCAGAAAAGAAAGATGAAATGTTGCCAGCCATCCATGATCCCGTGATTCTTTTGTCTTGAACTTAAAACTCATCACAAGAGTATAAAGAAGCACTGCCAGGTTTGAAGTCATCAGAAATGCAAGAAAGAGCCTTACCATGTGAGGGGCATCCATCAGGGGCGGATTAAGAGGTGTCCGGGAAAAAAGCCTCCGGGCAAAGGAATGAACCGTCTGGGAGCTGAGTTTGTCAATATTTACAAAAAAACTTGTGTAAGTTGTTATGTTGTTGGATATATATTCCGGGATAACCGCAAGCCCCAGGTAGATAACAACAAACAGGTGAATGAGCAGGAAAGACATTATAAAATACAGCACCGGTTTAAATTTTCTCCGAGCCAGAAAATAAAATATCAGGATTCCCGGAGTGATCTTGATGGAAACTGCCAGGGCGATAAAAAGCCCGCAGAGAAAAGGCCTGTCGGTGAGATCCCAGTATATGGCCAGGGCCAGGAGCATCATCATAAGAGTGTTCACCTGACCTTGAAGATTGTTGTGAACTACCGGAGAAAAAAACAAGGCAAAGGCAAAATACAGCAGAAACCTGGGCCGGGACACATTCCCGCCAGTGTTGAGCTTTATGATGAGATACAGAATCCATATGGTGACAATCAGGAATAAGTGATTGGCAAAAAACCAGAAACGGTTCACCTGGGAAAGGCTCCACCGGGCCAGAAAAGAAAAGATAACATAAATAAGAGGCGGATAAGTTATGGCATTCCTGTGGCCGTCGGCGATACTGCCAAAGTTCCTGAAATAATTCCGAAATTCTTCTTCCACATAGATATGAGGATTATTGTCAGCTATCATCAACCCGCAGTAATAATAGTTGGCAATATCTCCAGCCTTTTCGTGAACAAATACATATCGCCATGAAAACAGGTAATCAGGCAGGACAAAGGTTATCATCAGAACCGTGCAGAGAATGAAAAATCCAAGAACAAGGATTTTACTGCCATCCTGGTTTTTCTGGTTTTCCCTTTTTGGAAGGAGTCCTTCAATCATCAGCTTATGGAGGTTTCTCCCGGTTCTGGAATAAGGCGACAAATCGCCACTGCAGAAACACCAGGCCCGGAATCTTGTTGTGATGCCATAACCGGGCCGAAACTGCCGGCAACTGGCAAAACCGTGCTCTTTTCAGTCACAGACAATCAAATATGAGGGCATCCCTGCTGGTGCGTATTTCTTTGAGAAAACAGGTGTTTCCTTCCGCCGGAGCTCCGGGGCAGAACAGCTGACAACACCGCTTCATTGGTGTTCGGTTAAGTAATATAACTCAGTAGCTGTGACGTCTGGATATTGATGGAGCAAGAATTGCAATCTTAACCGAACACGGATGAACACCGCTGTCATTATTTAAAAAATACCGCCACCAGATCCCGGGACTCTTGCAAATCAAAAACGGAGCCGTCCAGTCCGCCGTAAAACTCAACCCTGTCAAAGCCAGCCCCTATGGAGGCATCCCTGAAAAACTCCATGTCCAGATAATGCATATCCGCAGTGTTCAGGGTCACATCCCATTCCCCGTCATCGGTTTTCTCCAGCAGGTTTACCACCACCACTGCCAGTTCGTTTCGAAAATGAAAGGTCTTCAGGAATACCATCTCCCGGCCTTCCACCCGGGCACGGCGGATTTCCGTGCGATCCTGTCTCCCGAAGGAATGAAAATTAAGCACATGCACCATGGCCAGTCCTCCCGGAGGCAGAAGCCGGAAAAAATTCTCCAGCACCATCCGGGCCTTGTCAGGGCCAAGGGAAGCCATGGAATTGCCGATATTGATTATTCCCTGGTATTTTCCCGGTTCAATCCCGTCAAGACAGGTCATATCCTCCAGGAAAAATTGCGGGATCACTCCTGTTTTTTCGGCTTCCTGCCGGGCCAGATCCAACTGCCACGGGCTGGTGTCGGCGCCGTCGGCTTCAAAACCCTCCCGGCGAAGATAAATCACATGACGGCCATTACCGCATCCGCAGTCCAGAACCCGGCGGACTCCCGCATCCCGGAGTATTTTCTTGATAAAAGGCCCTTCCTTTAACAAACGTTTTTCCCAGTTGACCATATTCTGATAATACAAGGGGAGCTTTTTAAACTTGTCAGTCATATCATCACCATCTTGAATTTCTTCTAATTTCCTGTTAAAGTAACAATATTCCCCCGGCAGGGGTTCGAGGTGAAACTAATTGAAACAGGATAGAGATATGGGCCTCATCAGGAATACCCGGAACAGACCCCTTGTGGTCATTGGACTGTCGGTGCTGATTTTCCTTTTTTTTGTTGCCCTGGTAAACTGGGCAGGAAACCGCCAGGCAGGGCCTGTCACCCGGTTTGATTTTTCCCGGAGCGCGTCGGGGTTCCGTCCCGTGGGAGAGCCAGCAGGCACAATCAGACCCGGCGATGACACCCAGGGAAGGCCGGCCCTGGCCTATGCATATGAAAACCAGGCAGATCATTTCACCGGAGTGGGAACCCTGGATGCCCCGCTGAAAAATTTTACCGATATCCGGGTTGCAGTTTACTCACAACAGGAAAGAACCCTGGGGGTTGTCATCGACGAGGAGGAATCAGGAGCGGTATATGTCTATACTTTTGTGGCACCGGCAGGGGAATGGCTGGAGCAACACTGCCCGCCGGACCTTTTCATGCTCAGTCCCGGCTCCAGTGACACCAACAACATGCTGGACACCGACCAGCTCAATACCCGGCTTATCATTGCCGACATGTCCGGCTTTGAAGGGATAACCGGCGAAAACACCCTGTGGATAGAGTCGATAACCATAACCCGTGATACCAAAAAGGGAGAACAACCATGAAAACAAGATTCAT
>CAYNGH010000080.1:0-14876 GCA_964396845.1 uncultured bacterium
TATAACCTCGATGAGTTCTTCCCGCAGAGATTCCATCAGGTGGGGAGATATGGAAGCCCGGTCAGAAACCAGTACCAGTTTGAGTCTTTCCCTGGCCTTGTTTCCACTGCTGTTTTTTGATTCACCCTTGAAAATTCTGGCGATAAATTCAACTATGTCAAACATTTACTGATGCCTCCGATTATCTGGGTTCAGCTGAAGCTGTATTCCGCGGCTCCCCGGAAGAAGCGCTTGACCTTTTCCCACAGGGACAGATCCCCGGGATCCATCTGAAGGGCGCAATCAGGATCAATGATCCTGCGAACCACATTGCGATAGGCTTTCCCCGCCCGGGACGCCATGTCCATCACCGCAGGTTCGCCCTTGTTAGTGGAATACAATATCTTCTCGTCATCAGGAATTATCCCCAGAAGCTCAATGCTGAGAATATCGGAAATATCATCCACGCTGAGCATCTGTCCTCTGCGTACCATATCATCCTTCATCCGGTTGACCAGGAGATAAGGTTCTTTTTTATCCTCAGCCTCCAGCAGGCCGATAATCCTGTCGGCATCCCTGACCGCAGAAACCTCGGGATTTGTGACAATTATACCTTCATCAGCGCCGACAATGGCATTGCGGAAGCCATGTTCTATCCCCGCGGGACAGTCGATAAGAACAAAGTCAAAATTATCCCGCAGTTCGTTGCAAAGCTCCAGCATCTGTTCCGGTTGAACTGCATTCTTATCGCGACTCTGGGCCGCCGGCAGAAGAAACAGATTCTTGAAACGCTTGTCCCGGATCAAGGCCTGGCGGTAACTACGGCATTTTTTCTCCACCACATCCACCAGGTCAAATACAATCCTGTTTTCCAGACCCATCACCAGATCAAGATTTCGAAGGCCGATATCTGCATCGATTAAGACAACCTTCTTATCTTCTCTGGCAAGACCGGCCCCGATATTGGCAGTGGCGGTGGTCTTCCCCACCCCGCCCTTGCCGGAAGTTATCACATAAATTTTTCCCAAAATAATCCCTCCACAGGCTGTACCGGCTTTCCGGCAGCCGTAAAATCACTGGTATATTGAAATTTCAATCTTTCCATCTTTGAAGGTGGCAATCACCGGCTGTCTGCTGCGGGTGATCCTGGCATCAAAACTGTTCATTATAACATCACGAATCCTGATCTGGGTCGGCTTGAACTTGAGGGCCGTTATGGTAACGACATCTTCCCGGCTCACAGTCCCGGCATGGGCCACTCCCCGCAATGCGCCGACAATGACCAGGTCGCCCCCTGCCCGCACCTCACCGCCGGGATTCACATCCCCGAGGATAACAAGGTTTCCCGGATGCTCAACGGTCTGGCCTGAACGGACAGTTTTTTTCACCATCAGGGTTTCCTGGGGGATATTCATTTCCCGGGTGGGATATGCAGTCCCCGGAGTTTCAGGCACATTGGCGATTTCCTGAATCTTTTCTTCCACCTTGCAAACCGCGGTTTTCTGCTTCGGGTGAGATATTTTTTTCCTGGTGGGATTTCCATGATGATCCGCCAGCCCCAGCCTGCCGATTATCACCTTGATATTCCTGTCCTCGCAGAGCCGTCGGGTATTCAAGGATGAAGATATGATTCCCAGAAGCCGAACTCCCGATTCCTCAAAAAAGTCCAGCATCTCCTGGAGGTCCTCACCGTCCAGCTCCCGCCATCCCAGGTCCAGGCTTACCGGTGAACCGGAAAAAAAATTCCTGTTTCCCCGGATCTTATCCCGCAGGCTGTCCATAGCCGCGGCAAAGGGTTCATTCTCAAGAATCGACATCAATATGCCACTTCGAGTCCCCTTGAAGGATACTACATCCCTGTCCGCTGTTTCGTTCATCTGCCTTTCCTCATCTTATAAAAAAACAATTGAAAACCAGTCCCGCATTATAACGAAAACTTCTGTCAGGGCCGGGACTCATGACCGTTCTCAATTGTCGAAAAAAACATCACAATATGTTGAGTCTGTCCACCCAACACATACTATATCTTTATGACTGGTTTTTCGATCCCCTGAATCAAAATCCTGCAAAAATAACAAACATTCGAAGATATTGCAGATTTATTTCATAAGAAACAGATGCAGAAGAACAAATTATGTCCCAGGCTTCCTGCCACCGGCCTTACGGTTGATCTCCCGCAGGGTTTTCTGCATCCGGTGGAGCTGTCCCTGTTCGATTTCGATGGATTCGGTGGTAAGGGGGCGAATCTTTTCTGTGTTCTTGTCATAATCAAGCATCTCGAAAAATGTATGCAGAACCTTCGGGTTGAACTGCTTTCCCGATTCACTGTTCATCAACCGGAGAGCTTCTTCCCGGGGCATCCCCTTGCGGTAGGGCCGATCCGAAACCATGGCATCATAGGTGTTGGCCACGGCAATAATCTGGGCTCCCAGGGGGATCTCATCTCCCCGGATGCCTTTAGGATAACCCTGGCCGTCCCAGTGTTCGTGATGATAGAGCACATAATCGCGAATGGAATCTTCGATATTGAGTTCAGGCCGGGACAGGAGCTTATAGCCTTCCTGGGAATGCCTCTTGACCTGGGCATATTCTTCGTATGTGAGGCTGGTGGGCTTATTGAGAAGCTCCACAGGAACGGCTATCTTGCCGATGTCATGGAGAATCGCCGCCTGCTGGATCCTCTTCTGCTCACGTTGAGGCAGTTTCATTGCCCTGGCCAGCCGGTAAGAGAACTCTGCAGTCCGATGAACATGACCTCTGGTGAAGGGATCCCTGGACTCAATGGCCTGGGACAGGGCCGTCAACAACTCGTTGTAGGTTGTTTCCATATCCCTGTTCAGCTTGAACTGAAAAATAAAAGTAGCTGCCTGGGCAGCAAAAATCTTCAAAAACTTTTCCTGCTCCCTGGAATATGGCGCATAAAACTCCTGGTTTGCAACCCCCAGGATCCCCATGGGACGGTTGTCCCGGAGATTCTCCAGGGGAGCAATCATGGCAGTCACAAAATCCTCCACTCCGTTGTCAAAAATGCCAAAATCACTGGTGGCTTCTTCCCGGTTCAGCCGGACCAGCTCGCCGTCAAGCATCAGCCGGGAAATCAGCTTATCCTCGGTGGTAACCCGGCACTCAAATTCATTCTTGCTGATCTCGGAAAGCCCCGCAGATGCCACCACCTGAAGAATACCGCTGTCCTCCAGCATAATGAAGGCGATGGGAGAATTCAACTGTTCCCGGACATTCTGAATAATGGACTCCAAAAGATCGGAAAACTCAAAGGCAGAACCAAGACAGCCGGACAGCTCAATCAAATTGTTAAACAGCCTCAACTGCTCCACAAGGCTTTCTTCGTTGCGTCGCCGGGCTTCCGATTCACGGGTGGCATTGATATAAGCCCTCTCCAGATCCTCCTTTTCAGATTCCAGACGGAAGATCATCTTCTGCATCTCATCAATCCTGTCACCGGCATTCTTCATGGCAACAGGAATCTCCACCTCCGGCACCGGGGGAACACCTTCAGCTCCTGACAGGGTATCCATAAGATCCTCATCCCGGGAAATTTTTCCTTGCTTCCTCAGACCCGGCGACTTGACCACCAGATCCTCTTGTTCCTCCACCAGGTCCATTATGGAAGGGCTTTCCCCGGAAGACTCCGGCTTCGCCAATGCCGGGGCAACATCCCTGTCTTCTTGAATCTCAGCTTCCGCCAAGGAAGTTCTGTCTTCTTCATCCCCAGCAGAGTCCTTGGAACCCGCACTGCCGGGCCTCCACAGAAAAGCCCCCAGGTTAACAGCCAGCAATACCAGAAACAAGGGCCAGGAAGGCACCGATGATCCCACAAACATGAATATCCCCTCAATGACAGTGGAAGACAGGCTGGCGCCGAATCCCCATGCCGGCCCCAGAGTCCCGCTGGCATTTAGAATGATGAGAGGAAAAAGAATAACAATCACGTTGACTGCAGGACCTGAAGTTTCTCCGCCTGGGAAAACCCCTCCGGTAAGCCCCAGGGCGAAGGTGGCCACCAGTAGATCATAAAACAGTCCCAGCATGTTGAATTCCTTGCGGGTGAACCAGATCATGGCAAACTGCAGAAAAAGATTGCCAATGATCGCGGCAAACCCCAGCCGGGCCAGGTTTACTGCAGATCCCGACGGCAGGGGAGTATCTTTTGTGAAAAAAAACAGACCGGCAAAAAGAGAAAAAATGATTACCCAGCGTAAGATCATTCCTCTTTTTTCCCGGTGCAAATCCCGGTTTAACATCAACTGCTCCCCAGTGAACTAAAGTTAGCCTGCAATCTGGTGCTGTTCCTTCAGTCTTCCCTTTATGAATTCCAGAAAACTTGCCAGCATGGAAGCCTCAAAATGCTTGTTTTCCATTTTGGCCATTATCTCCAGGGCTTCCTCGATGGAATAAGCCTTCCTGAAAGGCTGATCTGATGTCAGGGCATCGAATACATCCGCCAGGGAAATAATCACCGCACCCTTGGGAATCCGCTCATCGGAAAGTCCATAAGGATAACCGGTTCCGTCGTATTTTTCATGATGATGGAGAATAAGCAGAAGCTCTTCCTTGAGGAAACCCAGAGTCTTCAACAACTCTGCGCCAAAAACCGGGTGGGATTTCATTATCTCGAATTCCTCAAGGCTGAGCTTGTCAGGCTTTGACAATATCTTCTCGGGGATACCAATCTTCCCTATGTCATGAAGCAATGCCGCCCGCTTCACCACTTCCACAGCTCTCTTTTCCATACCGAGAAAACGGGCAAAAACCTCGGCGTAAGCCGCCACATGCTCCGAATGGCCCTTGGTATGTTCGTCCTTCTGTTCCAGAGCCTTCACCAGGGAAGTCACAATCTTGAGGGCCCTTTCCTTGGCTTCCTCCACCAGCTCCCGGTTGCGGAAAAGATAACCCAGAGAGTTGCCGAAAAATGTCAATACAGCCTTCTGTCCGTCGGAAAACTTGTCGGATCCTTCTATCCTTCCAGCCCACAAGATACCCACCACATCTTCGCCAACCCGCAGGGGCATCAGAAGCACTTCCTCCACCCGTTCCCTGAGTCGGCGAAAAGGCTTGAACTGTCGATCCTTGCTGCTGATAATCACTGCTTCTGGAAAGGTGCTCATATAACGAACCAGAGGATCGTTCACTGGGAGATCCAGCATCTCCTGACTCACTGCGTGCATCCCTTCGGTGGCAATGGCAGCAAATTTATCGTCGTCGGTTTTCAGCAGAACAGCACCGAAATTGACCATGACTTCTTCGGTGATGGCCCGGGACAGCTTCTGGCCCAACATGTCGGTTTCCGGAATCATTCCAAAAGAATGAACCAGCTTGCCCACCTTTCCCCAACGTTCAACATGCTTGAAATTTTCATGTTGGAGCTGACGCATCTTCTCACCGGTTTCACCGCCTATTATGTCCAGCTCCCCAGAAAGAACCTTCTTTTTTATGGAATTACCCCCGATACCATATCCCATAAGAAAGAGAATCAATGCAAGAACCACACCACCTATTATAAATATCTCATTCATTTTTCCCACTACCTGTCAAGTTCGATTTTCGTAATATCACGAGGCTTCCTTGCGGGCACGCCTTTCCTTGCGATCCTTGCGCCCCTTCTTTACTTCCTCGCTTTCATAGACCAGGGTAGGCCGGGTCTTTTCAAGAATAACCTCCTTTGTGACCACACATTTTTTCACGTTGTCCAGAGAAGGTACTTCATACATTATATCCAGCATCACTTCCTCGATTATTGAACGAAGTGCCCTGGCACCGGTTTTCCGTTTCCGGGCTTCGCTGGAAATGGCATCCATGGCATCCTCGGTGAACTTCAGCTCAACGCCGTCCATGGCCATAATCTTCTGATACTGCTTCACAAGGGCGTTCTTGGGCTCCACGAGAATTTTGCGCAAGGCTTCTTCATCCAGCTCATTCAAAGACACCACAATGGGCATCCGGCCGATGAACTCCGGGATGAATCCATATTTGAGCAGATCCTCGGGCATCACCTGACACAAAAGATCCCCGACATTTTCGTTCTTCTTGCTGGTGATATTGGCCCTGAACCCCATGGATTGTTCCTTGACCCTCTGGCCGATAATCTCATCAAGACCCTCAAAAGCACCGCCACATATGAACAGAATGTTGGTGGTGTCAAGCTGAATGAAATCCTGGTGAGGATGCTTCCGGCCCCCTGAGGGAGGAACACTGGCCTGGGTGCCTTCCAGAATCTTTAACAGAGCCTGCTGGACACCTTCCCCGGAAACATCCCTGGTGATGGAAACATTTTCGGATTTTCTGGCCACCTTGTCAATCTCATCGATGTAAATAATACCCTGCTGGGCATTCTTGATATCATAATTGGCCGCCTGAATAATCTTCAGCAGGATGTTCTCCACATCCTCTCCCACATATCCGGCCTCGGTAAGGCTGGTGGCATCGGCCAGGGCAATGGGAACCTTGAGAATCTTTGCCAGAGTCTGGGCAAGATAAGTCTTACCGCTTCCCGTGGGGCCGATAATCAGGATATTGCTCTTCTGAAGCTCCACATCATCAGCAGTTTCATCGTTGCTTCGGATTCTCTTGTAGTGGTTATATACCGCAACGGACAGGGATTTTTTGGCTGCCTCCTGGCCCACCACATAACTGTCCAGGATCTCCCTTATCTCTCTGGGCTTTAAAAGACAGTCAACACTCCCTCCCCGTTCCACATGACGGCTCAGTTCTTCCTCGATAATCTCATTGCAAAGCTCGACGCATTCATCACAAATGTAAACTCCAGGCCCTGCAATGAGTTTCTTGACCTGTTCCTGGCTCTTGCCGCAAAATGAACACTTCAAGGCGCGACTGTCGCTGAAACCAAACATATTACCTCCGTTGGTCATCCTTGATTACTCTTGACTCCTCAGCGTTTTTCCCGGGTGATTACATCGTCGATGATACCATATTCCTTGGCATCCTCGGAACTCATGTAATAATCCCGTTCGGTGTCCTTTTCAACCCTGTCCAGGGGCTGGCCGGTGTGCTTTGCGATTATCTCGTTTAGCACCTGCCGGGTCCTGATAATCTCTTTGGCATGGATGTCAATATCCGTAGCCTGTCCACCGATCCCCTTGATCCAGGGCTGGTGAATCATTATCCGGGAAAAGGGCAAAGCGAAACGTTTTTTCTCGGCACCGCCACATAGAAGCAATGCCGCTGCGGAAGCCGCCATCCCCATGCATATGGTGGACACATCGGGCTTGATAAGCTGCATGCAGTCATAAATCGCCAGCCCGGCTGTGGTTGACCCTCCGGGGCTGTTGATATAAAGATCCACATCCTTATCGGCATCTTCCTGCTCCAGATACAGAAGCTGAGCGATAACCAGATTGGCCACAGTATCGTCGATGGCATCCCCCACAAAAACAATACGGTTTTTTAAGAGCCGGGAGTAAATATCATAAGCCCTCTCACCCCGGGCAGACTGCTCCACCACCATCGGAACCAGGTGTGAATTAAAACTGTTGGGCATCTTGCATATATTCCTTTCTTGAAAAAAGTATCTTTTACAATTATTATCCGGGGAAAACAATTTTCCTTGTAATTTTTACCCTGGCAGAATACCTCTTCGTAAAATCATTCTGCCGAATCATCGGATACATCAGAAGGGCTGTCCTGAGGAGCCTTGCTGTCTTCCATCTCCTTCTGGACTTCCTCCCAGCTTTTTTCCGTGATTGCGGCATTTTCGATAATAATATCGAACAGCTTGCGGTTTCTCACCTCATAGCTTATCACCGACAGGTAATTATCTCTCTCCATGGCTTTTTTCACCATGTCCAGGGACTGCCCCAGATTGTCCGCCACTTTCTGCACCTGGACGTCAATCTCCTCATCGCTGACCTTGATATTCTCAAGCTGGGCGATCTTGTCGAGAATCAGTTCTCCCCTGGCAGCTTCTCTGGCCTGGGGTTCAATCTGATGGATAAAGGTGTGAATGTCAACTTTCAGGTTGTCCAAATGCTCCTGGATAGTCTTTCCCTGACGCTCCAGCATCTCTGAAAGGTTCTTCAGAAACCTCTCCTGATGACCCCGAACCAGGGACTGGGGCACCGGCATATCCGACATCTTATTCACCAGCTGTTTCATTATCTTGTCCTGAAGCTGATAGCGATACTGCTGTTCAATATGTTCGTCAATTCTGGCCTTGAGGGCTTCCTCCATCTCCCCATAGGTTTCATACTTGCCCTGGGACTTGGCAAACTCGTCATCCAGCTGGGGCAGCTCTTTTTTCATTATGGCATGGAGGGTCATCTTGAAATCCACTGTCTGGCCTGCCAGGGATGATTCGGGATATGTTTCCGGGAACCGGGCTTCAAATTCCCACGAATCCCCGGGTTTGTGACCGATAATATGATCCACAAAGCCCGGTATGAAATTATCCTTTTCCACGGTCATGTAATAATCAGTGGCGCTTCCTCCCTTTACCGGAGAACCGTCCTTGTGGAAGCTCTCAAAATCCACATGAGCCACATCCCCCTCCACAACCTCTCTGTCCTCGTCAATGGGAAGCATGGTGGCAGACTGCTGCCGCAGGTTCTCCAGCTGTTTTTCCAGCAACTCATCCCGCTTGATATCATAGACAATCTTTTCCAGCTCCAGCCCCTTGTAGTCGGCCATCTCAAAATCAGGCTTCACCTCGAATTCCAGGACAAAATTGATGGGCTTGCCTTCTTCGATGGTAATCTCTTCGTAATTGGTGCAAACCGGAGTGGACAGGGGAACCAGGTTTCTCTCCTCAAGAACCTCCAGGGACACCCTGGGTATGAGTTCCTCCAGCAGATCCTTCTTCAAAGAGTTCATGCCGATCTTGCGCATTATGATGTTTTTCGGCGCTTTTCCTTTTCGAAATCCCGGGATGGTCACATTACGGCGAAAATCATTAATAATGCTGTTGAGGGATTCCTTGTATTGTTCCGGCTCCACCTCTATGCTTACCGATTTTTCCACCGGGGATTTTTCCATTACTTCAACTTTCATCAGATGCCTCCACTATTTGATAATATTTTAAATATCCATAAATATACAAAAAAATTTCAAGCCCCGGTTCATCCGGAAGCTGAAAAGCACAACCATTTGGATTGCTGTTTCGACATTGCAGGCTTGATTCCTGCACTCTCCCGGGAACAGCCCACATGAAAGAAAAACCTGCCGGATAAAGCTTCAGGAAAATTATTTATCCAGGCCGATCATAACCCTGGCCGGGCCGCCTCTTTCTTAATCCCGGCCACTGGGTGGCTTCTCCCGGATCCCCCGGCAAAGAAGAGGAAGCAGGCTTCTGCCGGGGAGTGCCCCCGGTGTCATCCTTTCGAACTATGCCGGTATATCGCTGGCGGAGTATTTCCAGCTGTTCTCTGGATGACTGAGATCCCTTCCCGGCAGACTGACGGGGATCGGGATGACTTGCGGGTTTTGAGGTGGGTCTTCTATAATCACTTGGCGGAGTTGGTTTCCGGGGTTCTCTGTCTGCATTTCTGGCCTGCCGGAATTCCATCTGGGATTCCTGATATTTCCGCCGGAGAAGTTCCACATGGGCTTCTGCAGATAAAAAAGATGTGGACTGAGCCCTCTTCTGAGAATCATGGGAAGAAGTCCCGGAAGGTCTGCCCCGGGAAGCACTTCCCGGACGAACCCCGGCAGGGCCCGGCCTGTCGATTTTTTGAGCCGGCCGGGTTTGTTTTTTGTCCACAAATCCTTCAAAGGCAGACACAGCCTTGATTTGAGGATCCATCGGGGAGCCGGGGCTTTTCCCCATGAACTTGTCAAGGGCGGAAATCGCCCGCCGGGGAGATGGAGGAGATTCCACAGGTGGATTTTTTTTGACCGGCGGAGGTTCATAGCGAGCCTGAGGGGGACGGGGAGGAGTTTCCTGCCGAACCCGGGTCTGGAACTGTACCTGTCTGTCCTTATCCACAAAAGATTCCCGGGATGAAAAAGCCTGGGCATTATCAGCAGTGCCCTCGACCCTGCCGGTATCCGGGGATTCCGAAGAAGGAGAAGAAAAGATGGACTTGAGCTTCTCCACTGGAGGGTTCATCCGGAGCATATGCTCATAGTCAGGTTTATTCCTGACTGCCGGAGTTCCCGGGGAGGGGGTTTCAATGTAACTTTTCACCAGGCCGGCAAATTCTGCGGGATAAATGGCATCGGCGCTGTCCGACGGAGTTTCCTCCTTTTCATCGGGAGGATTCTCCAGAGAATCAAAATACTCCATCTCAAGACGGCTTTTTTCCTGGCTCATCCTGTCATAAGCCAGCGAACCGATAACAGGAAGCCTGAATATTTTCCCCACAGATGCTTTCCAGCCGAAGTACATGGTCAGAAAAAGGGCCAGAACCACCAGAAAGAGTATTAAAGACAGCATAAGCACCGACAGGGTTGACAGGGTCATCTGGGTGTCAAAGCGGGCATCAGGATTAATAAGATTATTCGTGGTTCTGAAAAAAAATGCAAAATAAACAAAAAGCACCGAAAAAAATGATATCACCGTCACACCGGCGCCGTAGAAAAGACCCTGAAGGGCATGAAAATACAGGAAGAGTTCATTTTTTTTGTTTGTCAGAAGAACATAGGGACAGGCCAGAAACCACAGGGGATAGCAAAGCCCTGAAAGCATCCTGTCATCTTCTGACAGGGGCGGAAGAATTTCATCACTTTTCCTGGTGGACTCAGATGGCATAAAATCAGACCCTGACTGTTGGGATTCTGTTAACTTCTGGAATGGAAGAGTTTTTCCTTTGGGCCGTTACAGGCTCCAAATATATATGCTCCCCTTCTCCTCCGCCGCAGCCAGAAGCCGGCCTCCCGGTGATGAAGCCAGGCTGACCACGGGGGAATCCATCTCCAGCAGGGACATGACTGTTCTGTTGGAAGATGCCTCCCAGATCCTCACTTCCCGGTCAGCTCCCCCGGTAACGAAAACCTCGCCATTGCCGGGGACACATATGGCATTTACCGGCCCGTTATGACCAATATTGGAAAAAGTACACGAAAGGGAGGAAATAACATCCCTTCGCACTGACCAGCGTCGGATCCGTCCGTCACTGCCACCAGTCACCAGATAAAGGCCCCCGCCGGAAGAACTGTCGGAAACCCCCGATGGATGTGCTTTTTCCGTCACAGGATTAGTCATGGATGACTCAACCCTGGTCAAATCCCACAGGCGGACAGATCCCCCCCGGGTGCCCGCCACCACAAACCGTCCATCCTCAAGGCCGTCAATGGAAGTTATGGCGGAATCATGCCCCCACAACCGGTGAGCCTGATGCCCCTTGGAAACATCCCATATCACCACGGTTTCATCTTCTGCCCCGGAAGCCAGCAATGTCCCGGTTATAAAACGAACCCGGGTCACCGGCCCCCGGTGAACCAGGATTGATGACAGCTTCCGGAATTTGTGAACATCCCATATGACCACCTGACGGTTTTCCAGGGCCTGGGCTATCAAACCCCCGTCGGGAGAACAGGCAATATCGGCACACCGGGGAGAAGAAAGGGCCACGGATATTTTAAATACCCCCACTTTTTCACCCGACTCCACATCCCACAGGATAATCTGCCCGTCGGACAGAGCTGATGCCAGCACATCTCCGGGATACAGGAATCCCAGCCGGACAATCCATCCCCCGTCATAAACCCGAAACTGCCTCAGCAGAGAACCCCGCCGGCGATCTCTTCCCAGGGATATGGTAGTACTACGGCTCGCCTTTTTTCGTGCAAGAACATTGTAATCATCATAATCCGGCTCAGGGGGCAGAATCGATGTGTTCTCCTGGGGAGGCTCCGGCAACCTGCCAGTGCTTCTTCCCACTGCCATTTCTTCGATTCTGGCAGATTCCATTAAATAATCTTTCATATCCTCGGCCCTTTGAAACCTTTCATCGGGATTGTATTTCAATGCCCGGTCCACTGACAGGGCCAGGTTCCGGGGAGTATCCGGCACAAGACTTGTGACCGGCTCAAATACAAAGGGCGGACGATTCCTGGGATCCTGCCCCGTCAGAAGATGATGAAGTGTAGCCCCCAGAGAATATATGTCGGATCGGGGATCTGCTTTGCCCTCGTAATGTTCCGGCGAAGCGAACCCCTGTGTGCCGATGGCGGTTTGCACCTGTCCCTTTTCGAGGGGTCTGGCTGCGCCGAAATCCACTAAAACAATCCTTCCCGTGGAGTCTTCCCGGATGAAGTGTTCGGTCTTGATGTCCCGGTGGATGATATTGCTGTTGTGAAGAAAAGAGAGGGTATCCAAGGCTATCAGGGCAAAATCAAAAACCACATCGGGAGGCATCGGCATCGCCTCCTGTTCCAGGTTTCTTCCCCGGATGTAGTCCATTACAATGCAGTGCCGGTTATCCTGGGTGAAAAAATCGATGACCACGGGAATATTGGGATGCCTCAGGGCGCAAAGTATCTTTGCTTCCCGTTCAAACCACCGGCGGTGCTGTTCTCCCTCACTGCCGTCGCCCCGGGATTCCAGCAGTTCCTTTACCACAAATTCCCGATCAAGATGATTATCCCGGACCAGGTATATGGCCCCCATGCCTCCCCGATCCAGCCGGCGGATAACCTCATAGCGTCCCCCCAGGGTTTTCCCGGTGCCCATGGCAGTTACACCGCCGGATACAATCATGGAGCTATTGCAAATGGTACAGACCATAGGCCCGTCATCTTTCTGGGGTGATCCACAAACAGGACAGAACAAGGGGACACCTCCGCGCTCCTTTTGATATTCTAATTTTCTACCATCCCCCGGGGAAACCTTTCAAAGGCTCCTGTTGTTTATATCCACATGGAAGATTAATTTACAATCGGCAACGATAACTACGGCATACCGAAATTGTTTTAACCGGAGAATCAAGAACGTGATAAGAATTGATGAAATCAGAAAGTTGAAATTTTTCGAAGGCCTCCGGGATGAAGAACTGGCCAGTATTGCCGCCAGAATCAATGAAAAACAGGTGGCAAAAAACAGCAACATTCTTCTTGAAGGCAGTCGCTGTCGTGAACTTTATCTCATAAAAAAAGGCAGAGTGAAAGTATTCAAAACCTCCCGGGAAGGCCGGGAGCATATTTATTATTATGCCCACCAGGGAGAGGCTTTCTGTGAGGCGGGAATATTCGACGGAAAACCCAGTGATCTTTCCGCTACCGCTGTCACCGATTCGCTAATCTATGTTATCAGAAAGCCGGATCTCCTGGGGCTGGTGTCAAAAATCCCCCAGCTTTCCGCAATTTTACTCCGGAATTACTCATCCCGAATCCGGCAGTTGATTTCCATGGTGGAAGGGCTTTCCTTCAAGAGTGTTCCCGGACGTCTTGCCCGGATACTGGTGGATATGGTGAACCGGGAGGGAGTTGTCCAGGGGGATAATATCATTCTGCAGAGAAATATAACCCTGTATGAAATGGCATCCCTGGTAGGTACTGTCCGGGAAGTGGTAACCCGGTCCCTGCAGGAGCTTGAAAAAAAAGGGTATCTCAATGTCCACCGCCGGCAGATTGAGATACTGGACCTGGAAGCATTAAAAAGCCTGTAATAATTGGAGGAACCCCATGACAGACAAAAATCCGGGACTTTCAAGGGTCAGCGCCTTAAAGACAGCTGTTCAATGGGAGAAGGAAGGCCTGAAGACCTATCTCGACTATGCCCTTATGACCAACAGCGAAACTGGAAAAAACATGTTCATCCAGCTTGCCCGGGATGAGCATCTTCATATGACCATACTTGAGAAGCTGATTGCCCGGCACGAAACCGGCGAAACACAGGAACCCATCGAGCTTGTCGAGTCCATCTTTCAAAAGCTTCGCCCTTCCCTGAGGGATATTGACAACTATACCCGGGGAATCGAAGAAACCAACCAGATCCACGCCCTGGAGATGGGCATGAAATTCGAGAGCCGGAGCCGGGATTTTTTCCGGGATATGGCCGATAAAGCCGAGGATGAAGAGGAAAGAGCGATTTTCCGTTATCTTGAGGACATGGAAGATGCCCATTATCACATATTGAACGCCCAGAGAGCCGGCCTGACCGATACGGGAACATGGATCGAGATAGCCCCCCTGGGCATGGAATCTTTTATATCCTGACAATAAACCGGCCCCTTGAAGCCTTTTTATTAGTTGTTCCGGAAGAGCCTCAGCAGATTTATTTCAGGAGGAGATCCCCCCCGGGGCATAAATAATAAAATATCACCGGCAGGGGCGGATTTAATCTGCCCGGCACCAATGGACGGCAGGATTGAGTATTCCCATCAAAAACAATGTACCCCTTTCCCGGCATACCACCTTCCGCATCGGCGGGCCTGCGGATTATTTCATCAATGTCCGGTCGGTTCGGGCCATGAAAGAATCAGTCGCCTGGGCCAGGGAAAGAAACATCCCCTTTATGATCATCGGCGGTGGCAGTAATCTCCTGTTCTGTGATGAAGGAGTCCGGGGTCTTATCATCAAAAACAGCCTCAGAGGAATCGCTCACCACAGCACTGCTCTGACCGCCAGATCCGGAGAAAAACTCTCCCGGGTCATCGAGTATGCCATGGGGCACAACCTGGGCGGTCTTGAGTTCTGCGCCGGTATTCCCGGGAGCATCGGGGGAGCCATATGGGGCAATGCCGGGGCTTACGGGCGATCCATCGGCGATCTTGTCAGCTGTGCCTGGCTGATGGATCCCTCGGGAAACCTTCGGCAGGTGGACAGGGATTATTTCCGTTTTGCTTATCGTCACAGCATATTAAAACAGACCGGCGAGGTGGCAATCCGGGTTCAACTGGAGCTTTTCCCCGGCAACGAGAAAGAAAGCCGACGGCAGGCAGAGGAAATTATCCGCCAGCGCAGGGAAAAACATCCTGACAGGTGCT
>CAYNGH010000081.1:0-14559 GCA_964396845.1 uncultured bacterium
CTAAGCAGTGGGTCGGGGGTTCGAATCCCTCAGTCCCCGCTTATAGACCCCGGGACAAAAGACGGTGAGTGTAGCTCAGCTGGTCAGAGCGACGGTCTGTGGAACCGTAGGTCGGGGGTTCAAGTCCCCTCACTCACCCTGACAAATAATAACAAACCCCGTGAACCGAAAGATTCCGGGGTTTTCTTTTAATTTTTCGGCAATCCTGACTGCCAAGGTATTGATGGAGCAAGGCAATAAATCGACTTTAAAAACAGGCCATAACTACTCGTTAACTACTCGACTCGTTTTTTATCGATTGGGCATACACCATCTTGTAAATCAAAACAATTATAGCTTTCGGCCCAGTCATCTCCTCCGACTGGCATGCGCCTTGTACATTTGTAATATTCAAAATCATCTAAAGGAAATTGACGATCTCCACCTGTTGCATAACTCGTCCCTTCAGACAAATATGGACACCTTTTTCCCATAATATCATCCCCCCCTTTTCAATCTCTAACATCTTACATTTTAATTTTATAAAATCCTGCATAATGCAAAGAATAACTCATTTGCCAGGGGCTAAAGAACATTTTAATTTCGAGGAACCTTTCCTTTTTAATTTGTAGTGAGGGGAATGTTTCTCGGGATTGAATCCTTCCGAAATGTCCCATCATCGGGCCGATTTATATGTTTTACTTATTCAAACCCTTTATAACAAAGTTCTCCAAACCTCAAAAAAGATAACTCACACCGAAACATTAACTACGGCCCGAAAGCTATATTCTACCGGTCATGACAATCCCGATCTATATTGGGCACTTCCAAAGTGCTATAAAGAACTTCAACGAGGGCTTCGCCAGTTTTGGAATAGATTGCTTCGTCGCTATGGCTCCTGGCTATGACAAGGTTCCGGCAATATTTTTTTACTTGTGATTAAGCAATATCAAGCATTATAATGCTTGATATTGTATGCCATAAAGCTTTTAGGAGGGGGTTCGGGGGAATCCCTTTTCACTGAAAATGGTTCCCCCGAAAAACAAAAACAGAGGTTCCCCCGGACTAACAAAAACAAACTAATATTCCACAATTTAAACGATATTTCAAGAAAGTTCAGTTTCTAAGGTGGGAGTTCAGACTGCCAGGAGTTACGAGATAAAGAAAATCGATTCTGACTACTTTGAAGAATCCTGATCCTTCATTTGCCCACTGCGTAAATATTTCCGTCCTCAGAACCGACATACAAAGTGCCGTCGTGGCCCATTGCCGGAGATGAGAACACCGGGTCCCGGGTCATGAACTTCCACCGGAGTTCCCCGGCGGGAGTCAGACAATACAAGATCCCGTCATCGCTTCCCACATATACAAAGCCCTGGGAATCCACCGTGGGCGAGGAGATAATCTCCCCCCGGGTGGGAAATTTCCACAGGACTTCTCCGGCACGGCTTATGGCCCACAGTTTTCGATCCTCGCTTCCCACATAGATAATCTCTTCGTCGGGGGACAGGGCCGGTGAGGAGGTGATGTAATTGCCGGTGCGAACCCGAAAGAAAAGGTTTCCGTCGGGGGAAAGGCAGTAAAGATAGCGATCCTCACTGCCTGCATATATTCTGCCGTCGGAGCCCACCGCGGGAGATGAGTTGACCTTGTGGCCTGTCTGGTATTTCCATTTCAGACTGCCGTCGGGGTTGACCGCATATATATGGTGATCCTGGCTTCCCACATATATGGTGCCGTCAGGAGCCGTTGCAGGGGATGAGAACACCGGCCCGTCGGTCTTGAATTTCCATGGGATGGAGCCATCGGGGTTGAAGGCATAAAGATGGCCGTCTTCACAGCCGGTGAGGATCATATCCCCGGTAATAAGCGGTGATGAGGTGAAGAAGAATCCTCCCTCTGCCTTCCATTTTTCTTTACCCTCGGGAGTCACCGCGTAAAAATGTCTGTCGTCGGAGCCGAAGTATATGGTGCCGTCAGGGGCGATGGCGGGAGTGGAACGGATGGGCAGACCCGTGGCAAACTTCCACTTCAGCCTGCCTGCACTGTCCAGGGCGTATAGATGCCGATCCTCGGCACCAAAATAGACTGAACCATCACCGTCAATAACAGCAGAGGCGATTATCTTTGAGCCGGTATCGAATTTCCACCGGAGCAGAGGGGTTGACGGCCCTGCAACAGGGGCCTGCCCCCGGCGAAATTTATCCCCCCGGAACAGGGGCCATGGAGGATCCGTGATTGCTTCGGGGATTTCCGGCGGTTGCGGAGCCAATCCCCCTGCAATCTGAAGGAGTTTTTTTATCCGGGAATCCCCTGAATTGATGACATCGGCTTCCTCCCAAAGCTCAAATCCCGCCTGGGGCCGGCCATCCCGGCAGTGAATCAACCCCGTCAAGATCAAGCCATCCGCCCTGTCACCGGGAGGAAGATTCTCAAGGCTTTCCCGGGCTTCATCCAGAGAACCATCTCTGAGTTGCTCAAGGATCTCCTCTATTCCCGATGCCGGAGATCCTGCAAATTTATAATAATGCAATGGCCGACGGCGCAGAGCATCAAGAAGAATAAAGTTGCCGGGATAAGGCCATCGGCGGTTTTTTGGCAAATTTAATGAAAGTTTCTCCCCCAGCCCTTCATCCACCGCCACGGTAAGCCTGCCGTTATAAGGAGAACTGCCGGCGTAAAAGAAAATCCCCGGGGAATCCTGAAGCATCCCTTGAATCTCTTCTCTGTCCAAATCCACAAGGCATATGGGCATAGCTCCTCCCGGCAGGGCCAGTATCTCTCTGCTTCCCCATATGTTCTCATCGGGCAGGTCGAACCGATCCCCGTCCAGAAGGATTCCCCCGGCCCCGGTAGTTTCCATCAGGGCATTCCCGGTGATCCTCAGGACATCTTCCCGGCGGATCCCACCGGGGGCAAGGAAAACAAAACCTTCCCGGAGCTCCACAAACAGACCCCGGTAAACCACGGAAAACCGGTGCTGAGCATCTAAAATCACATTGAGGACAGCTCCCGGCGGAAGCTTGTCGGTGGGGATAACCTGCTCAACCACAGCCCGAACCTGCCACAGATCATCAGGGGTTTTCCTGAAGAGCCTGAGCTTCCCGATGTGAAACCGGGAATCCACCGGCGGTGCCACAGGGGTTCCGTGGAGATGAAAAATGCCGTGATAGTCCGTTGAGCCATGAAACCCTCCGGGGATTATTACGTCCGGGGTTTTGATAACATCAGAAGACAGATTGACAACCCCGCCGGGGGCCAGAAGAACCTTCAGGGAAGCCCTTGAAGACTGCATATCTCCCAAAGTATCCTTGAAAACAGAATCCGGTGACATCTCCCTGCAATATCCGGGTGGCAGGCAGAAAAACTCCACTGCCATTTCTCCTTTTTTCACCTGAACCCTGGATTTCAGGGGAGTTCTGCGGTCTTCCCCATAATCGGGAAATAACTGGGCAAAACCCATGAGGGGTATCGTTTCCGGCAGAACATTAATAGCTTCTGTCCCCAGGAGGTAATCTTCATCTCCCAGAGCAACAAGACAGTTGGGAAACTCCGCCATCAAACGCTGGGCGGGAAGCCCTCCCATCAGCCGGGATAAAGACACCGGCCCTGACAGGCTGTTGCCCAGATCCACAATAAAAACCGGCTCATTTCGATTTTCTGCTTCCGCCTTCAGCCGTGAAATGTTCATAAAGACCCGGGCTGAATCTCCCGGGGTGATGCCATCCACCGATTCCCTGACAGTGGAGGGATGAATCTTCCCCTGAAGGCCGGCAGTATAAAGAATGGTCAGGCTTTCCTCAAACCGGCGGGGTTCAGGCCGGGGTGGGCCGGAAATCAGCATGAATATTACAACCAACCCGAAGACCACGGCAAAGGTGACAAAAATATGCTTGTTGGTGATCTGCAGTTGTTTCATGATAAAAAAAAGATAAACCTGAACAAGTAAAGTATAGATGAAGGGGCCGGTCTTTTCAAGGCTTGTCTGTCAGTAGTCGATCTTCACCAGGTAATCATACAGACGATCTGCCAGCACCGCCAGATTTTCTGTGTCGTTGCGGTTATGCTGAATCAGAAGATCCAGGGATTCCTTGTTCCCTTCAATATAATTCTCCCACAAATGCACAGCATGGCAACCGTCCAGGGACGCCACATCCTCATCCCTGGTAATGCCGAAATGCTTCTCCATATCCTTCAGGCCCCGCCCCATCTCAAGCTTCCTTCCGATAAAGGACAAATCAAAATGCAACCCGCAGAAGTCAATATCGGGATACTTGTATTTAAGAAAAGGTATGTCAAACTTCAGCCCATAATGGGAAACAATCATATCAAAAGGGGACAGAAGGGTTCGAATATTCTCCGCGGTCAGGTCAACCCCGGCGATCAGGGCCTGATGGTAGGATCCGTCAAAAATCCCCACCACGGTGACCTCATCGTTGAAAAACTGCAGTCCCGTTGTTTCAATGTCCATATAACAGAGGCGTCTTTCGTCCTTGAGCCTCCGGTAAAGCCTCCAATGACTGCTGGGGGGGATATTTTTTGCAAAATATCTGTATTCCTTGTTTTCCAGGGCTTCAGACATTTCCCGGAGCTGGTTGTCAACGGCAGATTTCACATCATCGGGGATACCCTCCACCGATTCCCTCTCCAAAAAGTCACTCCATGTCCTTATTCCCCTGCGGTGCATCTCCCGCTGAAGCTCCCGGTTGAAACCATGAAGAAACTTGAAACTCTGCTCTATCATTATTCATCATCCCTGTTATTGCATATCAGGTATTTGATTATCTGCCCCGGGGCAATTCCCTTCACCCACAGTTGATAAAGGAGGGGCAGACAGACCGCCCCTCCCCTTATACCGTCAGACCTGTGCCCCGTGGCATTTCTTGTATTTTTTGCCACTGCCGCAGGGGCAGGAATCGTTGCGCCCCACCTTCATATTGAGATAAGGGTTGATCATGCCGATGACTTTCTTCAGATCCGGATTGGCAGGGTCATAGGGAACTGCCCGGCGGAAATGCTCCAGGGCGGTTTTTTCGTCGCCACGGCTCAGGTAGATAAACCCGGCTCCTTCCTGAGTGTAGGCATAATCACGTTCCGCGTCCAGGGATTCCTCCAGCAGAGTATCCGCCTGGGAACTCTTCCCCAGAACTTCTGCTGAGGCAGCCAAATTCATCATCAAACAGACCTTGGTGTTTACATCCCTGAATACCCTGTAGCTGGCAAACTCTTCATCCTTGAAGGAAGGCTTGCAATACACCATAAACTGGATGGATCGATCTTCCTCGGGAACCCGCATGTCGGCTTTGATCCCCTCGTCAAAGAGGTCATATGCCTTCTGGTGGTTGCCCTTCAAGTATTCCAAAACCCCAAGATTATTCAAGGTGATATGAATTTCAGAGGATTCCTCATCCCGGCGAAGTTTCAAGGCTTCTTCCAACCTCTGGTGGGCCTTTTCCAGGTCGTTATTCTCGATGAGCAGGAATGCCTGGTTATTGAACACCTCACTGGTCCGGGTTCCTTTCTCGATGGCATCTTCATACTCGGCGATGGCTTCATCCAGGCTTCCTTTCCAGTAATGGGTCTTGGCCAGACGATCCGATGCGATGCCGATACGACGTTTGTCGCCCATCTTTTCAAAGTAGCCCTTGGATTCCTGATACATGTCCCCAGCGTCAGAAAACTTATCCTGGGCTTCCAGACATTCACCCATGTGATACGAAGTCCGCCCCATGCCGTCGAGATCGTTTATCTTGCGGAAAATCCGGCCCGCATCCCGGTACGACTCCAGAGCCTCCTCGGTCTTGTTGTATTCCTGAAACCTCTCACCGTTTCTCTCAAGCCGTATGGCCCGTTCCTGTTCTTTTAACTGCTTTTCAGTAAACTCCGGCTTCCAGGTTATCTCATCAGAACCGCCGGGTTGCAGGGGTTTTTCTTCCCTCTCCCTTGCCGGGGTTTCCCTGGTAAGGGTGTTGGATAAATCGTCGCTCACCTTATATGATCTCCTTTCATTTCCTTATATGCAAACTCTTGAATTCTTCACAAAAACAATCGTTTCCGCCGGGGCGCCGGCCCAAAATGCCTGCCGGATACCCGGAGAAACTGCCAGTATATTCTATGACCGGGGTTATTTACCTCTTGGGAGAAATCGAACCCGAAAAATCATCCGCATCGTGAATATCCGCAGTGCTGACACAGGGAACAAGCCCCCAGCACAACAGTTCCCTTGCCGCATTCTGGGCAGGGGATCTCTCCCGGTGTAATGGTTGGAATAATCAAGCCTTCCCCGCCGTCAGCGTCAAATTCCTGGGTGTTGTCGCCGGAGTGGCTCAGGGCATTATCACTCTGTCCATCTCCCATGGTGATGACCTGTTTTGAAAGGCATCCATAACGAAAAACCGTTATCCCCTTGCATCCTGCGCCATGGGCATCCCGGAAAACCCTCTCCACATCCTCCGGGGTGGCATCCCCAGGCAGGTTGATGGTTTTGGATACGCTCATATCCGTATGATTCTGAAAAGAGGCCTGCATAAGAACATGATTGCGGGCAGGTATATCCAATGCAGTAACAAACAGCTTCCTCACTTGGGGAGGAATCTCATTAAAAGCCTGAAGAGTTCCGGCCCGGGCAACTCTTTCCAGAAGATCCCTGCTGTAAAAACCCTGTTCCCGGGCCACCCTCTCAAACCGTGGGTTAACTTCCAGCAGTTTTGTCCCCTCCAGGACAGTCCGGTGAAATGCTACACCGAACAGGGGTTCAATCCCAGGGGAGCATCCAGATATGATGGAAAGGGTCCCTGTGGGAGCAATGCTGGTAACACAGGCATTTCTAAGAGGAGTATCGGGGAAGAAAACTGACTGCTCCCAGTTTCGAAAACATCCTCTCTCCCGGGCGAGATTTTTGGAGGCTTCTTTTGCTTCCCGCTGAACAAAGGCCATGATGGAGTCGGCTAACTTAACCCCCCGGGGTTCGCCATAGGGAATCCCCAGGTCAATGAGTAAATCTGCAAAGCCCATCACTCCCAGCCCGATCTTGCGGTTACCCAGGGTCATCTGTCGAATCTGGGGAATCAGAGGAACATAATCGTTGACATCAATAACATCATCCAGAAATCGAACCGCAAGGTGAACTGTGTCCCGCAAACGGGAAAAATCGATCCCTTCATTGACGACAAACCGGTTCAGGTTTATGGATCCCAGGTTGCAGGCTTCAAAAGGCAACAGACAAGCCTCACCACAGGGATTGGTGGACTCGATGGCTCCCAGCCGGGGAGTGGGATTGTCCCGGTTAATCCGATCCAAAAACAACAACCCCGGATCCCCGCCAATCCAGGCATTTTTTACTATGTTATCCCACACTCTCCGAGCGGGAAGACTGCCGGAAACTTTGCCGGACCGGGGATTGACAAGATCATAATCAATATTCCCGTCCACTGCCCGCATGAATGCATCGGTTATCCCCACGGATATGTTGAAATTGGAAAAAACCCCTTCCATCTGCTTGGAGTTGATAAACTCAAGAATATCCGGGTGATCCACCTTGAGAACCCCCATGTTGGCGCCCCGGCGACGGCCTCCCTGTTTAACTGTTTCTGTGGCTTCGTTGAAGACCTTCATAAAAGAGATGGGGCCGCTGGAAACACCGCTGGTAGTCTTGACCCGGTCCCCCGCGGGACGAAGCCGGGAAAAACTGTAACCCACCCCGCCGCCGCTTTTCTGAATAAGGGCCGCCTGCTTCACTGCTTCGAATATTTCCGGCATGGAATCCCCCACGGGAATGACGAAACAAGCTGAGAGCTGGCCCTCGGAAAGACCGGCATTCATGAGAGTCGGAGAATTAGGAAGAAAGTGAAGTCCTGCCATTAAATCATAAAACAGATCTTCATACCTGGACGCCTGCTCCCGACCGCCATATTTGAGTTCAGCACAGGCCACGGTCTGGGCAACCCGGTGAAACATCTCGTCACAGGTTTCCACCACTTCGCCCTTGAGGTTCTTCTTCAAATACCGGGCCTTCAAGACTGTTTCTGCATTACTGGAAACCTGGGGTTTCTTCCGGGGTCTGCTCCTTGTGTCATTAAAAATCAGGGGCAGTTGTAATTCTTCGATATCCACGTAAGCCATTCACTCTTCCCACTGGAAAATTAATAAAAGTCCAATGCTCATTTCAAAAACAAGGAATTTTATCCTTCAGCCTTATTATTATCCAACAGGTTTTTTATCCCTCCAGTCAATGATTATCCTTTCAACGGGCCTGACTCTTTCCAAGGACTCAGAACCTGTCGTCAAAGTCTATCTACTGCCTTGTCCCAACTCTTCCCGCCTGTCGTCCCTCCTGGGCATATCCGATAATGTGGGGCCAAATCTTTTTTTATTATAGCCAGCTGCAAGGTTTATTCAGGAGTTACTCAAAGTAGAAAGTTGATAGAAATGTGTTTTAGGAAAACTCAAATATCATCAAAAAAACATCCAATAAAGAACAAACAGGAAGAAGGTGCGTTCTAAAATAAAAATATCTGATCACACATTAATAAAAAGCAATACCAAGCATTAATAATGCTTGGTATTGCGTGATTTAAAGCTTTTTGAAGGGGGTTCGGGGGAATCCCAAAACCAAGAGTTGCAGTCAAGATCAAGCCCGAATCGGCCCGATGAGGGGAAGGATCGATAAGTCAAATCCCGACTCATATTCCCCGGTTTTAAACCGGGCTCGAAAAAATTTCCCCCGAAAATAAAAAATGCGTAAGTCCTGTTTATTCTTTCATTTTGAATTTGCAAATCAACCCGGCCCTTTGATATTGACTTTACCATTCTATTTATGATAAAATCTTCCCGATATGCCGACGTAGCTCAGTGGTAGAGCAGCTGATTTGTAATCAGCCGGTCACCCGTTCAAATCGGGTCGTCGGCTTCAACAAAAACCCGCCGTTTCAAGAGATCGGCGGGTTTTTTGATTTTCTCCGAATAGGATACATTTGCTACAATTTGCCCTGTTTTTGACAACTACCGGTCATAAATCGGTCATAGATATTAGAGTTTGCTGATATATTAAGAATGTTGTGGTTGTGGGGTTTTGCCAATATCAGGATTTAATGATTTTTTGCCTTTCTCTTTGTCTTCTCTTGCGATCATTATTTTCGCATAAACTGCGTTTATTTCCGCCTAATGGATGAGGACAAAACCTCTTTTTCTTGTGAGTTCTTTTGAACAGCTTCCCGCAATATTCACATTCTATGAAATCCTTACCTTCAAGAAGAACTCCATATACATATATACTCAATGCGGAAAGAAGTGAGGAAGTGAATATTTTCTGTTTAACTTTGTCTTTCTCAATTACGTATCTGATATCCATATATTCTTTTTCAGTAAAGTTGTCCAACCTATAGACTATTTGATTCAGGCTTGACGAAAGGTCAGGATTGAGCAGTTCTTCCAGCTTTCTTATCTCCTCCAGCTTTTTTCTATCATCTGTCTGTCCTTTTATACAGTCAAGTTTTTTACATATTTCCTTTTCCTTCAGCCTGTCGGCCAAACGGATTATAGCATCGAGCTGTGACAGTTCTTTGATCTTTTGGATGGTTTGCAGTTTCTCTTTCATCTCATCCAGGGTTTTACAGTCCCCTGGCTTTGTTTTTCTTATGTCCATAAGTTTTTGTTGAAATGCATAATCCTTCATTCTGACGGCCAGATCCTGTATTTGCTGTATGACCATAAAGAAATCCCAAAGTGTCTGGGCAAATACCCCATGACTGAAAAACCAACGATCCCGCAATAGTTTTTGTAATAGTTCCTTGTCTTCCTTGAAGAGGTCCAAGGCCGTCTGGGCAAAAATTCCATACCTGAAAGCATAACCATCCCGATATAGTTTTTGTGTCAGTTCCTTGTCTTCCAATATTTTCTTTTCAACTTTACCTAACCCGGAATGTATATCTTTTCTGAACTGCCAATAATATCTACAACCTACAAGAAACCATAATGCAGGAAATAATGCCAAGGGGGAACAGCTGTAGTATTGAGCCAGTCTATCCAATTTGTATTCTTCTTTAATGACCCGTATTGACGGCTTAATCCCTGCCAGTTCTTTTTCTCTTATTGCTGTCCAGTGATGTTCCTCCTCCCATTTTGTTTGTGTCATCCAGGGGGCGCTTCCAAGCTTGTATTTAAAGAGGCCATATTTGTTGCAGAAATTGATTGCTTCCTCGTTATTGATTGCTTCCTTGTTGGCAACGGGATCTGAGAGCAGATATCCCCCCCCCTGGCGCAGGGGCAGTTTAATATTCAAACATTCGTTTATAAATTCATCGAAGTTTATTTCAAGAGGATCCCTGTATTCCGGGTTTCCTGCTACTGATCCAACAATCAGGGGATCTGCTACTATCCCACCACTTATTATTTTATATGGCTTAAAAAGAGGAATCATTACTCTGCCATACTTTTCATTAGAAACGGCTTGAGAATTTTTGGACATTCTAACCTCCCAAAATGTCACCATAAATGTCACCATTAAATTACTTGTTTTGAGGTGACAGAAACCATTATACTGAAAATACCAGAAAAAATCAACATCAAAGGGGAGGTTTTAGACAAATGAAGGATTCCTGTGAACGATTATGGACACATGCCGATGTTATGGGTTTCCTTGGGATAAAAAGCCGAAGCACACTTCACAAGCTGAGATCCGCTTCCCGGATTCCATATCTGAAAATACCCGGTGTCGGCATCAGGTATTCCGAAGAGGATATAATGAGATGGCTGAAAGAACGAAAAATAAGACCCCACAAGGTCTGGCGGTAGGAGAAAAGGCATGAGCGAAGCTGGGAATAAAATAAAAGAGCGCTTCACCTGCCGGGACGCTTTATCCCGGGAGGGGATCACATTGAACGGCGGGGGAAAGATTCTTTGCCCTTTGCCAGACCACAATGACACTGACCCTTCTTTTCAATATCATGAAATAGATGACTGGTTTTATTGTCACGGTTGCAAGCGGGGCGGAGATTCCATCAAACTATATGCCCTGATGAAAGGCATCAACAACGAGGATGCATTCAAGGAGCTGGCTCAAGAGCTGGAAATCACATTATCAAAACAAGACCCCGTTGAATATGCCCGGCAACAGGATGAGAAGGCAAAGAATCAGGAAGTATATGGAAACTTCCTCGAACTTTGCAAAGAGGAGCTGGCTCAAAACGAGGAGATGCAGGCATTCTGTGTTAAGCAGTGGGGCCATGACCGGGACATTCAACAGAAATACCATTATGGATACTGCACCCCGGAGATATATGACAAACTATTAAAGCAGTATGGATCCGACCGGCTGAAGCTGGCGGGGCTGATGGGAGATGGTGGATGGAAAGTATTTTCAGGCCGACTCGTAAAGCCATATCTTTCACCTTCTGCACCTGACGGGATGCCGATATACTTCATCGGCAGAGATCCGGCACCGGACTGTAAAATAAAATATGTCAAGGCCCTGACCAAGACCGACAAGAACCCCAGAGTATCGGACACGGTGAAGAATCCCCTGTATGTTATCCAGGCGACCACCGACAGGGACACGGTGTATATCACAGAGGGGATCGGCGATTCTGTTTCCATTCACGAAGCAACAGGGGCATCAGTTGTATCACCTGTAACCAACAAGCTGAATAAAGCTGATATTATAACGGTTGCCCGGTTTGTGAAGCGATACAAGAACATTGTCTTGGCTAATGACGCAGAGGGCAACAAGAGCGGGGAGAAAGGGGCCATCAGTGCCATCAGGGAGCTTCGAGGCCAGGGAAAACCCGGGACACTGCACCGGCTTTTGATTGGAGCTAACAATTTTACCGAATCATTATTGACTGTTGATGACATGCGGGATCTTGCTTTTTTCCATATCCTATCTATTTTCTTTGACAGCATCATGCCCACAAAGCCGATACCTGCTTTCCTTGGAGAGAAGGGATCCGGCAAGACTGCCTTCTTTAAGAAGTTGTCGATTGTTCTATTTGGCCAGGGGATCCATAACATCATTCGCTTTTCCAGCATATTGGAGAGGGACTGTGAAACCCTGGCAACAAACAATTTCTATTTTTGCATTGATAATGCCGAAGAGAAATCACCTTTCCTTAACAATTTTCTTGCAGTTTGTGCAACGGGCGGGGAAATATCCCAAAGAGCTTTATACACCGACAACAAGGAAATTCGATTCAAGGTAAGTTGTCATGTAGGCATTACATCACGAGATCCCAGAGGGTTTAGCAGGGATGATGTGGCGGACAGGATGTTACCCTTCCGGCTTGACAGACTCGACGAGGATCACATTATCGCAGAATCACGATTCCTGGAGGAGGTTCACGAATCCCGGGATGCTATATGGGGAGACCTTGTTCAATCTTTACAGGATGTTCTAAGAGCACTGAAAGAGGTTGAACCTTTCAACAGTGGGATCCGAATGGGAGATTTTGGCGAATTCTGCATGAGGATTGCAAGGTTTGGCGGGGATGCAGAAGAAGCGGGGATGAAGCAGACCTTTGAACGGCTGAAGAATGAACAGGCTGGCTTTACCTTGGAGCATGACCCCCTGTTTGACTGGCTTAACAGATGGCTGGAAAAACCCTTTAACAATGGACGGGAAGTTACCGCAAGAGAACTTCACGATGACTTCAAACAAATGGCAGAAGATAATAATATAAAATTTTATTACAAAGATAACTTCTTGGCATTCGCAAAGAAAATAAAAACAACTCTTGAATGCGTTAAAAGGGAGATGGATGTTAATATATCAAAAGGTAAGTGTATTAAATACATGATAAATACGGTTTAATCGGAAAAAGCGGGTTTTTGCGGGGGATTGAAAAAATACCCCCGCGCCGGAATCTTAGTTATAATCGGTGACCCGGGAGGCCATCAGGTTAACTACACCCATGACTTCGACGAGGCCCGGCGGTTGTTTACAGAATTAAGATGAATATAGTATAATATTTTATACCATACAGGCGGTGATGAAATGGCAAACCTGAACGAACGGCAACGGCGATTCGTTGATGAATACATGTTGGATCCAAATGCGACACAATCGGCGATCAATGCCGGTTATTCTCCCCGGACAGCAAGAAGCCAGGGGCAACGGCTGTTGACAAATGCTGACATTCGAGCTGAAATCAAGGGGCGGACTGATGCCCGGCGGTGGAAGAAGATAGCAAATGCCGATGAAATATTGGAGCAGTTATCATCTATTGCCCGGGGCCAGGCCACAGAGGAAGTGTTTTTGGCGGGGGAGCGGTTGCAGAAACCCCCGGCGATTCGTGACCGGATCCGGGCGATGGAGCTTTTGGGCAAGCGGTTAGGGCTGTTTGGTCTTCCTGACAATACTGACCAGATTGAATCCCTTACAGAGCGAATCCAGGTAATGCCGGAAGAGGAGTTGGAGCGGTTGCAGGAGGCTATAGCCCAGCGTTTCCGGTTCAATCAAATAAGAGAGGAGCTGAAAGGTTTATCAAGAGAGGAGGTTCGGGAAAGGGCAAGGGTTTTACGATCGGAACTTTCTGCATCACCACCCCCGACAACCCCGGGAATTCGAATCCCCCCCGTGAGGAGGTTGGCATCAAAACAACAGGCAATTTAGTTTGTTCATACCTGATGAGGTGACACCCCGGAACCCCCCGGCATCGTTGAGTTTGCTGATTCGCCAACAGGCACCACACGGCGCTTCTCTTGCCATTGAGGAGCTTGATGCCATAGACCCCCGCAAAAAGCCCTTCACAGGGCCATGAGAAGCCTGTTATCATGACATCTGGACAGATGAATCCGGAAGATGTCGTTCAGGCAGGTATGACCCGGTGGACAAAGAAATAATACGGAAGCAAACTTTCTTTTGGAACCAAATTTGGAATCTAAAGATATTTTCTTATAGTTCTTCTGACCGATGATTCAAGGTGACAATATACAATACTTTCAAGATATGGAGAAGGGGCATAATCTATGACCAAATTATCCTGTAAGTCTTGCGGGGCAAAGCTTGAATTAACAGATGACATAGACCGGTTTTCTTGTTGCCATTGTGGGACTGAATGGATTGTGAACCGGGGCGGGGGTATCGTAAGCCTGAAGGGAGTGGAGGACGGCATAAATGAGCTTGTCCGGGAGGTAAAAGCCGCTAAAACTTATGAAGGTATTGTGGAAGAAGAAAGACTCAGGGATAAAGCAAAGGCTGAGTTAGAGAGAGAAAAAGCAGAGATTGCCAGGAGGGAGGCTAATAGGAAAGCATTAAGGGAAGCTGAAATTGCCAGAAGAAAGGCTGAAATCGCCAGAAGAAAGGAGGAAGAGGAAAACAAAGCCAAAACGATTGGTTGCTTGGTAGGAGCATTTTTCCTTTTTATTGTCATAATGTCCGTATCAGCTCCTTATCTATCAACTAATTACAAATCTTCCCAAAAAACAGTCAGACAAGAAAAAAAGGATAAAAATGGTTTTACCCCCCTGCACGAAGCGGCAAGTAAGGGCAACACAGACAATGCCAAGCTGTTGATCGACAAGGGGGCCGATGTTAATGCCAAGGATGGTGACGACTGGACCGCCCTGCACTGGGCGGTATATAGGGGC
>CAYNGH010000082.1:0-14544 GCA_964396845.1 uncultured bacterium
CAGTTTTAGCCAAATCAGATCATATGCAACAAGTCCATCTGAAAAAAGTCAAGGCCCGGAAAAAATTCGTGGAGATGACCCGTGCCGGTGCCGACAGAAAAAAAAGACGGGCCATCACCATCAGGAGTATTATCATCAGCCTGATTATCGCCCCTCTTTTCCTGTGGGTGCTCTATCAACTGGCCACTGCTCTGACCACCAGTCCAGCAGAAGTAGCAATCTATTATCACCATGATGAATCGCGGGTATTCCAGAGGGGGTCAATAAAAGAGATCAACAGGATCCTGGCCCGGGACAGGGAAGTTCAAATAAAGATAGTTATTACTGCCAAACCTGACTATTATCGATCCCTGGACGGTCATTTCACATTGCCCAGGGACATGATGAAGATTCAATTAGAGGACTCCAGCCATAACATAATCGAGGAAACCACCATAACCCTGAAGCCCGACCCCGACGAACCGGAAAAGTGGCGGGGCGAGGCTTCTGTCAACATCAATCCTAACAACAAAAACCTTCAATTATCAGAGTTCATCCGCCTCACCCGAACCAACCAGACAGAAACTGCCAGCCTTCTTCCCCTTCGAATGCCCATTGAAAAGCTTTCCAAATCAGGTGACAAAAATGAAAAAACCGACTGATTCCCCCCAGGTATTCACCGGGTTAATAATGATGATCCTTATCCTGACGGTGACCCCATATTTCAGCTATGGGGCTGAATCCCTAAGTCACAGCCCCATTGACAGAACCAGGGATCTTATCACAAGACGGATAAAATCCATAGATGAACAGCTTCGCAATGATGAAATAGAAATGGCTCTGTTCAACATAAACCAAATCACCCGACTTCTGAAGGACCTGGATGGATACACCGGAATTGTCCGAAAAACAGATCCCGGCTTCAGCCCAAATCTGCCGGTGGACATAAACAGGGGGCCGGTGGCTGTCCTGCTGGAGGAGCTGAGGGTTACCAGAAAGCTGGCAGAAAAATCTGCAAAACAGCTGGACAAGGATCATTCCTTTGCAGGAAACTCCCTGAGCCTGGCAAGCAACCGCCAGGACAGCGTAATTTCTCTCAAGGAGCTGAAATTCCAGGCAGTTGCAAATTCGCAAAACACTGAAGGCAATGTTTGCCGACTTACAACCACCGGGACAACAGAACTCAACTCTCACCTGAAGACCAACCCGTCCATGGGGGAACCCATGGGCATAATCGACATACAATCCCTTGAGAAAGGATCGGTTTCCATTCAGGAAGGACGAAGACTCCTGACCCATCTGGATCGTACCCGCCGACGGGTTGCAGATATGGCTCACCAGCTGAAAGCAAGGGAGGATCGCCTGCTCCCGGCATTAAAGGAAGAAGAGAAGTGGCGTAATTTTAAACAGCTAAGCATGGCTCCACCGGGAAAACTCCAGGTGGAGATTCTGGATTTCCAAGCTGATAATATGAAACTCTGGGTTGATCATGTCCTGATTTCTCCCGATATGGCGGGGCGCACTCTTGCCATTTCCCCCGATGTCCAACTCCAGGCCAGGGTCTGGTGCCGACGGCGCGTATTTTGTCTTGAAAACAGAGAATATGCAGGCAAGACAAAATACATCACCGTCCATCCTGCTCCCGGAGGCAGGACCGAAGATCACCTGTCATATTCCAGTCCGCTAATCCCTGTGGAAACCACTTGGAGATTGATGGGGGAAACCCTTCACTGGGAACCTTCCAAAAACACCGCAATGAAGGATATTTCCTCACCGGAAACAAACGCTGAAAAGGAGAAAATACAGGATTCTCGGATTATATGGCAGATTCATCCTGACCAGAGCAAGATTGTAACCATCCATGTAACAGGACAGACAAGATGGAGCCAGGAGATTAAATTTCTAAGAAAAGGCGAATACCGTTATCGGACTGAATCTAACACCGGCAGCGCAACCCTGACCTTGAAAATCCCCCAATAACCGGTTGTTTCAGCCTTCCCCAGGCAGACAGCATTCAGAAAAGGAGATTTTTTTATGATTAGCCTTGATCCTAAAGAATCCGAGGCCTCATCCCCCCCAAATGCAGGGAAATACAACAGGTCATGGTTTCATTCCTGCATGACAATCATCATAGGACTTTTCATAGTCAGCACCCTGGGGCGGATTGCCCTGCTTCTCATCGGACATTTCTTCATATCAAAACAACCCCCGCCTACCCGACAGCTTTTCCGTCAGCATTCCAGCTCAAGAGCTCCTGCAGACCCAAAACACCTCTCGGATCTGGAAACCTGCAAAAAAAACATCACTTCAATGGCTGAAGCCCTGCACTTGTACGCCGCGGATAATCAGGGCCACTATCCCGATGATCCCAAAAAGCTAATCCCGATATATCTAAGCGCAATCCCCACCTGCCCCGGGAGAGGCAGGGATACATACAGCAGTTCGTATCAGGTATCCAGGGATCATTATAAATTTACCATTTTCTGCCAGGGACAGAACCACATATCTGTAGGGGTCAGTCCCGACGACCCGGCTTTTTCATCGGAAACGGGCCTTGATGTCAACTACCTTCGCTGAATCCCCCCGGCACAGGAGAGTCATTCTTCTATCCGGCTTCATTATCTTGGTATATCCTATGTTCCTTGTTTTCCCCATCCAGGTGAATCTTTTCCAGAACAAGAAAAAAAGGCCGATAAAGAGCAAAGGCGATAACCAAGTTAACCATCACAAGAATTACAGACCGCCAGTCCAGATTGGCAAGGTAACCATAAAGGGGAGCCGGCAGTACAAAAGGTGGAAACAGAAAAAACCTCTCTACTATGCGGAAATATAAAGCCCCATAACTCACCGCGGTAATTATTAGGGGCACCAGTATGAAGGGGATGGCAATCGTCGGATTCATCACCAGGGGCACTCCAAAAATCAAAGGCTCATTGATATTCACCAGAGAAGGCAGAAGGGAAACCGATGCGACTTTTCTCAAGTGCCGGGATCGGGAAAAAAGCATATAAAAACACAAAGGCAGAGTTGCCCCGGTACCCCCTATTTGGCACAGGAGAAGAAATGGCGGAGTCACGATGTATGGCAGGGGTTCCCCGGCACTGTGAGCTACCACATTGGCATTGAAGGCAACCATATAAAGGGGAAGCACCACTCCTCCCACCACGCCGGATCCATGTATCCCCCCCAGCCACAGGAGGCTCATGAGTCCAGTCACCATCAGCGCCGCGGGGAGAGAATCGGCGCCAGTCAGCAGGGGTTCAATGGCTTGATCCACCAGCAGAAAAAGATTGATTCCCTTCAACGCCATCAGATATGCTCCCGAGGCCAGAGCACTGCCCAGAAGCAACCTCAATGGATAAAATATGACATATTCCACCCTGGGAGAGACATAATCGTCAACACACGAGGATAACAGTCCGCAGACCATCCCCACAGGGATGCCTCCCCGGGAGAGGGTTATCAAAACATCCACCGTGGAAGGGCCTTCATTTAACAGGGGCATCATCAGAAAGACAAAAACCGTCAGGCTGAGTACTCCCGATATGATACCCCGGGTCTGATTCTGCTGTCGGGAATGGGCAAAGGGTAGATACAGGGCAATCCATGGCCCCATAAGACCCAGGGCACCGGAGAAAGATTCCATTCCCCGCCGGGAGAGAGTACCCTCGGGCTCCAGGAGAAAAAAAATCACCAGAAATCCTGCCACAACCACAGGAATAGACCACAATACCGATTCTCTCAGGGAGTTCAATACTTTTATCCGGCTGATTTTTTCCAGATAGGGCAAGATTTTCAGGATAAAACCGCTGACACCAGAGTCTTTATCCTGAAGGGGAGGCGAATGATCCCCCCCGGCATTATGGTTCCTGGTCACGGGGTTACTCCCGGATCCGGAAGATGATAGGTTTCTGCAATCCATTCTGTTACAGCCCTTATGACCTGACTGTGAACCCTGACATACTGCCGGTGGGGGAAGGATTCGCCGGCATCCACCATGGCCCCGAAAAAATGCCCCGTGTCGGTGAACACCACCAGGGTGATATTCCTGTTCCCCGACTGTTTCAAAGTTAGGTTCAGGTTGTAGCTGTGGTGCAGGGGGATTATGGAGTCATCCCGGCCATGAAGAATCAGCACCGGCATCTTGAGATCACCGGCTACCATCAGGGGATCCGGCCAGCGGTAATATGAAGCAATCAGCCCCAGATAAAGCCGTTCTCCGCCAAGGTTCAACCACATCTGCTTCTGATCCAGGGCACTCCTGACAGCTTCAATGCTGTCCAGAAATGCCTCCACTGCAGTATTGCTCCATTCCTGATGGTTTTCAAGGGCCTGTATCTGTTCCCTGGCGATATGGGGAAACATCTCTCTGGAAGGAGAAGCCATCAGGATTATACCCCGGATGTGACGGTTTTCCCTGGCAATCCTGGCTGCGGTAAGCGCGCCCTCGCTGTGGCCCAGAATGCCAATCCGCAAAGGGTCCACTTCATCCTGACATGCCAGAAAATTAACCGCGCTGTCGCCGTCGGACAGGAAATCCTCGCCCAGGGCACTGCTGTAATCTCCGATGCTCTCTCCAGTCCCCCGGCGATCAAAGGCGAGGGTAACAACTCCCATCCTGGCCATATGATGGGACAGGGTTGATATGAGGCCACCTCCGCTCCTGTCGTGAGGGCCAGTCCCCGGCAACAAAACAAAGGCTGGTCTGGGGCCTTTTCTATCAGGTATCTTCATTTCCCCCGACAGGACAATCCCTCCCCGGCTGGGTATTGTCACGGGACGCACCTTATAACCATGGGGCTCCGGCCTGAAGGAAGGCGCCATGGCAATCCCGGATCCCGGCGGTTCAATCCCATCTATCACAGGTCTGAGGGCCCGGGGTTGATATTTTATCCTGTAGCCAGGCAATTCCACCGATTCCACCTGGCCGAATCGAATCCTGGCCCGGGCCTTGAAGGGTTCCTCCATTACCAGATATTCCCCTTCCCCCGTCAGGTTGACAAGTCTGGGAATGCAGTCGCCACCGGGCAAGAATACTTTGACTTCCTGGCTCCTGCCGGGCCGGGCATTATTCCTGTGGGCATCAAACAATTCAAAGATCAGCCCCGGGGAGAATGGGGTTATGGGCCAAGCCTCGCCAGGGGATTCCAACCTGTCATTATAAAAAAGAAAACGATTAAAATCATTCAGATGGTAAAACCGATCATCAACACTCCACAGGAGGGTTCTCTCCTCCCCTCCGTCAAAGATCCGCCTCTGATCCCAGCGGATCACCCGGCCATGGGAGTCCCGGCTCATTTTCCAGACAATGACACCAGGAAAGAATCGGTAAGGCAGAAAAACTTTCTCTTCATATGTGGATACTCCACCGAGCTGGTATCTTTGAACCTGGGAATAACCGGTGACTTTTCCATTCTGAATCAAGGCAAAATAATCAGATTCCCCCGCAGATGAACACAGACCCAAACCAGTGAGCCCCAGAAACATCATCATCACAGCAACAGATGCTCTGATCGGAATAGATATATGAAACATTCGCCTTATCACCATATATTTAATTTATAAAGAATAAGCCCCTCAAAGGGGCAAATTCACTGTCCGGGAAAAATATCCTGTATCAACCCTCAGCATTAAGCTGAATAGTTGTTCGCAAATTTCGATTATCCCGGAGGCGGATTCCTATCTCCACCATGCCGGGCCGGTTCCCCAGGGTTACAAAATTTGTCACCTTTCCAGAGCTGTCAGTGCGTCCGATGTTCTTCTCCAATCTGGCCTGTCCCTGCTGAACCACAAAGGATACCATGGTATCTGCCACCGGGAGTCCCCGGGAATCTGTCACCAGTATCTCGAGGGGTTCCGGCAGTCGTGTGCCGACTTTCCCGGACTGGCCTCCGCCGGAAAGAACTGCGATTAAAGCTGGAGTGCCACCGGTGTTGGTCCCCGCAGGGGGAGGCACAGAAAAATCCTTCTCTGTGGTGGCAGTATTATCTGGCCTGATACCCGGTCGAACCACCTCGGTGGCCGGCCCGGAACGGATCTGAGGGCCGGACCGGAAAACCGCTTTCAAATCAGGGTTTTCCAGGGACTGGGCCTCAACGGTGAATATCCCCATGGAGCTTCCCAGGTCAACATAACAGATTCCCCTACCCTGGGAATTTGTCTGTACTACCGGGTTCAAAACCGCCACGTTGCCATTTACCACGGAAAAGCGAACCGGTGTCGCCACAGGCTGATTGCGAAAATCCGTCACACCGATTTCCAGCTGTACCACTCCGGTCTTTTCGATGGCATCGGTATTCTGAGATCGCATGCTGTAAAAGGCTATGGCTGCGGGATAGTCCGGCTGGTTGGTGGGCAGGGATGATTTAATCAGAGGATTTGCCCCATCGCTGGATCCGGGCCTGGGAGTATTTGCATAAGCAATGGTGGAAAGTCCCGGCGATTCCATCACCTCAGCAACAATTCTGATGGGGTTGGGGGAGTTGACAATCACAAAAGTGCTGGCCAGTCCCCGCTGATCCGTGCGAACCTGCCGGTTTGTCACCTGGGCATCACCGCCGATGATGGTGAATTGAACTGTGGCCTCGGTGGGGTTATTGTCTTCATCGGTGACATAGACCACCAGAGGTGCCGGCAACCTGGCTCCCGGAGAAGCACTCTGATAGTCCCCGCCCACCACGGTCACTTTTTTGGGATCCCGCATATACTGTCCATGAGGTCTTGGCTTTGACACGGGAATCTTTATATCGCCATAGTCAGGAGTCGGCTGGGGCGTGGGTTCAGGAGTAAAGACAGGCTGGGGAGTAATCTCCCTGGGAGATGTGGTGGGACGGGGCCGAGGTGTTGACGCCACTTCAGGTTTCCCTGCAACCACATTGATATTGAATATGGTTGACAGGTCATCATTTCCCACGGTGGTAGCCTTCACCTGAACCGGGCCTTCATCTTCTCCGGCACGGATACTGACCCCGGCAATCCCCTTGCTGTCGGTGACTGCCGAATCCGGCATCAATTGTGCCTTACCCTGTATCAGGCGAAAATTCACCTTAACTCCCGGCAGAACATTGCCTTCGTTATCCATCACCTGAACTTCCAGTTTGCTTCGCCCCAGTTGTCCCGGTTCCACGGTCATACCACTGCCGGCAAAACCGATGACAATGGACGGGGCTTTCCCCGACGGGGTAACAGGTTTCTCCACCGGGGCCGGCTTCACCGGTGCAGGTTTCTTTACAGGAGTTTCTCGAATTAAAGAAGCATCCCCGGACTTTTCAGGCTTTGCCTCTGGTTTTTTCACCGGGGCGGGGGGTTTCCGGTGGGGATCATCCAAGGTCACAGTAAAATCGATAATCCGATGAATTCCCCCCAGCTGTGAAGCCCTGGCCCTGACCTCCACCCGGCCTGGGTCAAACCCTGCGGTATAGGCAACCCTAACAATGCCATCATCACCTGTCTGAACCTTTGAAGCTGACAAACTACCGCTCCCTTTTATCACGGCAAAATCTACGGTAGTCTTCACGGGATTTCCCCGATGATCCACCACCTTGAATACTGCCGCCTGCCGGGCTTTCTGCCCTACTTGAACCTTCTGCTGGGCTCCTCCCACCACAAGTATGCTGTGGTTCTGGGCCACTGCCTGACCGGGCATAATCCATAATGTGCCTAAAAGCACAGTCAATAAACAAAATAACCTTTTCATAGCTGTCACCCCTTACATGCTGTTAGCTTATTCGAAATTTTTTAATCTTTTCCTTTCCCGCCGGGCTTTATTATGATATAATGAAACTTAACATTTTTTCAGGGAGGTTCCGTTGCTAATGCAGTGGAATCCTGTAGTTCCTCAAAAACTCACTCCCCATGAGCATTTTTCCCAACTGCTGGAGTTGGTCAGAAAGTATGAAAAAGACGAAAACCAGCACCAGAAGCTCAGCCAGGCATTTCAGCTGGCCATGGAGGCTCATTCCCAGCAGGTGCGAGCCTCGGGAGAGCCTTATGTTATCCATCCCATAGAAGCAGCCAAAATTCTTGCGGAAATCCGCATGGACATCCCCACTCTTCAGGCGGCGATACTCCACGATGTTATCGAAGACACCGACTACAGTTACGATGATATTGCAAAAATGTTCGGCAGCACCGTAGCAAACCTGGTAAACGGTGTGACGAAACTTGCCAACATCAGCATCGCCAACGACAGCCGGGGGCAACCGCGACTTGCCCAAAAGACTGATAAACAGGCGGAAAATCTCCGTAAAATATTCCTGGCCATGGCCCGGGACATCCGGGTGATATTCATCAAGGTTGCAGACCGGCTTCACAACCTGAAAACCCTGGGAGCCCTCAGACAGAGCAAACGTAAAAGAATAGCCCTGGAAACCCTGGAAATATTTGCCCCCATCACAGGCCGTCTGGGAATGTGGGAGTTTAAATGGCAGTTAGAAGACCTGGCCTTTTCTAATCTGGAGCCGGAGCTATACACGGAAATTGCAGGAAATGTAGCCCAGCGTCGCAGGGAAAGAGAAGAGATCATCGAGCAGGTCAAAAACACCATCCGCAAGGATCTTGTGGAAGTAGGCCTGACAGGAGTTCAGATATCCGGCAGGCCAAAGCATCTCTACAGCATATACCAGAAAATGATCCAACAGGGAAGATCCCTCGACGAGATTTATGACCTGCTGGCTATAAGAATTATCGTGGATACGGTGCGGGAGTGCTATCAGGTGCTGGGAATCGTCCACAACCTGTGGATGCCTTTTCATGACCGGTTCAAGGATTATATCGCCATGCCCAAGTCCAACAACTACCGATCCCTGCATACCACAGTATATGGGCCAGGAAACCAGCCCGTTGAAGTCCAGATTCGCACCTGGGAGATGCACCGGGTCAACGAATACGGCATCGCAGCTCACTGGGCATACAAAGAAGGGGCAACCTCCGATAAAAACATGACCGAAGCAGTCTTCCCATGGATACGGCGTATCCTGGACTGGGAGGGAGATTCCAAGGATGCCCGGGAATATATCGAAAACCTCAAACTGGACCTGCTGGAGTCAGAAGTATTCGTGTTCACCCCCAACGGCGATGTGGTGGACCTGCCCGCAGGCTCCACACCCCTGGATTTTGCATACCGGATTCACACCGAGGTGGGCCATCGCTGTACAGGAGCCAGAGTCAATTCAAAAATAGTTCCCATCAATTACCAGCTCAAGAACGCCGACATCGTGGAAATCCTCACCAGCAAGAACGGCACTCCTTCCAGGGACTGGCTCAAGATTGCCCGGTCAACCCATGCCCGCAACAAAATCCGCCAGTGGTTCAAAAAAGAACAGCGGGATGAAAACATCTCCCGGGGCCGGGATATGATCCTCCAGGAATTAAAAAGAAACCGCATCGAAATTAGCCTCAACAACCATGAATTATTCGGCAGGATTGCCGCCAAGTATAACTTTGTCACGGTGGATGACCTCTTCGCATCGGTGGGTTACGGAGAAACCAGCCCGGTTACAATCCGACACCGGTTACAGGAGTTGGCTCCCCCCGAGGCATTCCCTCCAGTAGCGGAATTACCCCAGGAAGAATCAGAAGAAACAAAAAAACGCCGGGAAAAACAAAAAAGAAAATCCAAGTCCCCCATATCCGTAAAGGGAGTGGAAAACCTGCTGGTTCGTTATGCCAAATGCTGTTCGCCGGTCTGGGGGGATGATGTCATCGGTTACATCACCCTGGGAAAAGGAGTGTCCATACACCGGAGAAACTGCAAAAACTTCAAGCATCTTGCCACCAGCCCGGAAAGAGTTGTGGAGGTGAACTGGCTCAAGTCCGAGAAGGAATCCATGTTCGAGGTGGAACTGGAAATCAAGGGATGGGATCGGGCAGGACTTCTGTCGGACTGCCTGACCCTGATCAATGATATGAAGTTAAAAGTGACATCCACCAGAGCCTGGGCCAGGGTTGAAAAAGCAGTAATCAAAATCACCGTCGAAGTCCCATCCCGGAAGGTCTTAAACACCCTGATAAAGAACCTCTCCCGGATAAAGAACGTCAACCGGGTATTCCAGGTGACCCAGCGAAATAAATCAAAATAAAACACCCCTTTTTAGAAAAGGGGGGCACTTTAGAAGTGCCCAATATGGATCGGGATTGTCATGATCGGTGGGATATAACTATGGGGCCGTGGGGCACTTTAGAAGTGCCCGATTTAGAATCGGGGAATATGATTCGTGATTGTCATGATCGGTGGGATATAACTATGGGGCCGTGGGGCACTTTAGAAGTGTCCGATTTAGAATCGGGGAATATGATTCGTGATTGTCATGATCGGTGGGATTCAATCATCGGGCCGTTGGTTATGATTCGGTGGGCGTTGTCATATTCTTTATTATGTTATGATACTCTGTCAGAATGGCGAAGCCCTCGTTGAAGTTCTTTTTGGCACTTTGGAAGTGCCCAAAATGACACGGGATTGTCATGATCAACAGGACATAGCCCTCGGGCCGTTGGTTATGTGTTGGTGTGAGTTATCTGTTTTCCAGGTTTGGAGAACCCTTACAAAGGGCTTGAATAAGGAAAACATATAAATCGGCCCGATGATGGGACATTTCGGAAAGATTCAATCCCGAGAAACATTCCCCCATTTCAAATGGGGCAAGAAAAAGGTTCTCCAAGAAAAGCTAAAATACAATAAAAAAGGAAACCGATGCGGGCAGTTGTTCAGCGTGTAAAAGAAAGCAGGGTAACCGTCCAGGGCCGGGTTACGGGAGAAATCGGCCCGGGCTTGATGATCCTGTTGGGAGTGGAAGAGGGAGATACCCTGGGGGATTCCCGTTACCTTGCCGACAAGACAGCCCAGTTGCGAATATTCCGGGATGAAGAAGGCAAAATGAACCTGTCCCTTCTGGATACAGGAGGGTCGGCCCTGGTGGTGAGTCAGTTCACCCTTCTGGGGGACTGCCGGAAAGGTCGCCGTCCCAGCTATGCAAAGGCTGCCCCGCCACAGCTGGCTATGGAGCTTTACCGGGATTTCATGAAAAACCTCCGGGCAATGGGTATCCCTGTGGAGGAAGGGGAATTTGCCGCAATGATGGATGTCCACCTGATAAATGACGGCCCGGTTACCCTGCTGTTGGACAGCCACCGTAAATTCTGAAGATGTGAGGTCAAAATGAAAATTGATTTTATAACTGTGGGTTCTTTCATGGAAAATACATATTTTATCATGGATAAAGAAAAGGGGGAATGCCTCGTCATAGATCCCGGCGGTGACGGTGAGGAGATCATCAAATTCCTCGATGACAATCAACTGACCCCTGTCAAGATCATAAACACCCACGGACACATTGATCATGTCCAGGCCAATGATGCCCTCCGGGAAAAGTTTCCCCATATTCCCGTTCTGATGCACCCTGCCGACGGAGAGCTTTTTGGAGTGCATTTCGACGAACCTCTCTCCCATGGGCAGTTGATTCCCTTTGCCGGACAAGATCTTAAGATAATCAGCGCCCCTGGACACACTCCAGGATCTGTCTGCATCCTTACAGACAATTTTATGCTTACCGGGGACACTCTTTTTGCCGGGTCCATCGGCAGAACAGACCTGGGCGGAAGCCCCCGCCAGATGGAGGAAACCCTGCGGAGCAGGTTTAATGAAATCCCCGGCGACATGGTCATCTACCCGGGACATGGCGAAAAATCCACCATGGATCGGGAAAGAAAAACCAACCATTTTCTGATCCTTGCCCGGGAGGGGCAACTGCGGGGCAACCTGTGAAGAAGACAACGGCCCTGCTGATACTTGTCCTGTTTATTACTGTTGTCTGTGCAAAACCTGCCCTGTGCCGACAGGAGGAACCCCGGCAGGTGTATGATCAAATCCTTGAGAATATCATCCAAAGCATAATGAAGGGAAATTTCGAAGCATTCCGCAGGGACCTTGACGAAAACATGAAAAACCGGACAACTCTGCAACAGTTCCAACAGATGCAGGAACAGTTGGCATCGCGTCTGGGAGAGGTCAGAAAGCTCAAGTACCTTGGCACCATCGACAAGGGCGATTATATATGGGTTCTATGGCAGGGGTCCTTCGAAAAATATGAAAACGAAATTCTAATAAAAATGATAATAAAAAAAGACGGCCCTAAACATCTTGTATCAGGCCTCTGGTTTCAATAAATAGTTCCGCATTAAAAACCGGCATCCCGGTTGGTATCAGCAGGCATCTGAAACAGGGGCTTTTAATCTGGCATCGAATCTGATCCAGTAAAAATATTACATAAACGGGGGCAAGCTATGAACAATAAAGAATTTGCACGGATTATTGCCGGGGCAACTGATATTTCCCTGGAAAATATTTTGAAGGAAATCAAGGAGGATGACAGTTATCCCGTCAGTCCTGATTTTGAGGAAGGACTGGCAGAAATAATGGAAAATTTTGCCACTTACGCAAAGCTTCTTGACAGTCAGGTGGAGCATACTCCCATGGAAATGGAAGCTATGATGGATGCCGCGGGAAAAGCCATGGAAACCTCAGGAATGACTGGGGTTCAGATGCAGGTGGCCAGCATCTTCCAGACGGCATTGAACGAACTTTATGAAGGCGTTTTTGACAGCAGGCTGGTGATGCCTTCAAGCTCTGAAACCCTCGGCCCTGGAGTCCTCAAGATTTATTTCAACCGCATCACTGGAAGTTTTAATGAACTGGTCAACTCTCCCGATGGAAAACTGAATGATTTCATAGAAAATTATCCCTGCCTGATCCTCTATTTAGATACAACTCCGGGGGAAGAGGGATTCCGATCATTTCTGGTGGAATACCGGGAAGGCCTTTAACAGGCCAATCGATTCTCAGGAGTAATATCATGAACAAGATAAAATTCAGCATCCTGCCGGCAATCATTATCATCCTTTTTTGGATACTTGCAGTGGGCAACAATCCCGTCCTGGGTCAGAATTCCCATACTCCGGGAGCTTTTTCCTCATCCCCTGATGATGACAACGGCTACCTTACCCCGTTAGATCCTGAAACTCCTGGTGCAACCCCTTCTGAAGCTCCCGTGGCAACTCCTCAAAAGGATCCCGTCCCGACACCGACCCTTTCGGAGGAGGAACGAAAAGCCCGGGAGGAGAGCCGAAAAGAACTGGCAAAAAAGATTGAAAGTTATGTGAAGAACGACGAAGCCTGGTCCAGGGCCAGGGTTGGGCTTTATTTTACCCTTGCAGAAAACGGTGATGTGCTGTTTTCACAGAATCCTAATCTTCCCATGATTCCTGCCTCGACCCTGAAACTGGTCACCACGGCCTCGGCGTTATCCCTGCTGGGGCCTGACTACCGGTTCCGCACCGCCATATGGGGAGGGGATATTGACAAATCCACAGGTATTATGACAGGGAACCTTTATCTTGAGGGAAGCGGGGATCCCACATTCATGGACCCCTTCACCGATAATTCAACGGAAACCCTGCACAGCTTTGCCGCGCATCTTCGAAAAATGGGAGTAACCAGAATTGAAGGGGATCTTGTGGGGGATGATTCTGCCTTTGACCGGGAATTTTTGGGCCGGGGATGGAAACCCCGCTACCTCATGTATGATTATGCCGCCCCTGCAGGAGGGCTTTCCATTAATGGAAACTGTGTCCGGCTCATCATACAGGGGGGGACAGTTTCCATGTTGCCTGGGAACCGCTATATCCAAATCATCTATGACACCCAGTCCCGGGGTGAACTGCGGGTTTCCCGGACACCAGGCACCGATCGGGTCAACGTGGCGGGTTCATCAGGGGGCACTGCATATCGGAACATCACCATCAACAACCCTTCCATGTTCACCACCGCCGTATTTGCCAGAGTTCTGGAAGGCCACGGCATCACAATCGATGGCAAGGCCCGCCTTGTGGATTCCGGCGATACGAAATACAGGGAATACCGCCGGCAGATTGCCTTTCATCGTTCACCGCCTCTACACGAGATAGTCCGGGAGATAAACAAGGAATCTGATAATATATGCGCACAGCACGTGTTCAAGGCCATCGGACATCAGGTGAAGGGCAAGGGGACATGTGACAATTCAAACGATGCCATAAAAGAATTCTTCACCGGCACAGGGATCGATGTTTCCTGCTTTGCCATGGCAGATGGATCAGGGCTTTCGGTTTACAACCGGATAACTCCCCGGCAGTTAAACGAACTGCTTCGATACATGAAGACTCACCAGCACTGGGAGCATTTCTGGAAAAGCCTCCCCGTGGCCGGTGTTGACGGAACCCTTGTCTATCGTATGAAAGGAGCCCCTGTCAGAGCCAAGACCGGCGGACTGCAGGGACATATCGCCCTGTCGGGATATGTCACCACAAAGGCAGGACAGCAGATAGTATTTGTCATGTTCACCAACCGCCACCAGCACTGGGGCAGTCGGATCCGACAAAACGAAGATTATATCCTGAACATCCTGTCGGGGTGGAACAAACTTCTCTAAATGCCGGGCTTTGACATTTAATCACGATAACTGCCATTCTATTAATATAAACAGGAGTTACTCAAAGTAGAAAGTTGATAGAAATGTGTTTTAGGAAAACTCA
>CAYNGH010000083.1:0-8121 GCA_964396845.1 uncultured bacterium
AAGCCACCGGTGAGTTTCAGGAAGTAGTCCGCATCTCCCCGGACGAGGCGGCATATGCCTATGAAATGCTGGGAGAAATATTTATCCGGGGGGGCAAGCCTCCCCAGAGTACGATTGTATGGTTCCGCAATGCCGGGGATCTTTATATGCGTTATTCCCAGTTTGAAGAAGCTACCCGGGCCTTTGAGCGAATCCTCAGCTTTGAACCTCGCAACAAGGAGATTCTGACCCGGGTGGGAGAGGTTTATGCCCAGCAGGGCCAGTACGACCGGGCATCAGAGATTTACAACAACCTTGCGGAGATATATACCGATGAGGGGCTTCTGGACAAGGTCATCAATCTTTATGAAAAAATGGTGGAATGGGATCAGGACAACGAAGATGCCAGAGATAAGATAATCGACATATACCGGCGCATTGTCAGCAACGATCCATCCAACCTCACCGCCCGCTCAAAGCTGATTGGAAACATTCTTCGAAAAGGTGTGGTGGAGGATGCCATTCCCGAGTTTCTGGCCCTGGCCAAAACATACCTTGAAAAGGGGATGCGCAAGGAAGCCCTGGCGGTTTGTCGGAAACTGCTGGAGCTTGATCCCAACAGTGCTTCGGCTCATAATATATTGGGCGATATCCATTATGATCAGGGAAAACGGGAAGAAGCCCTGCCGGAATACCTGATGGCTTCGAGATTTTTCCGGGAGCGGGGGGATGAATTCAACGCATCCAGGGTAAACGAAAAGCTGGCAGAACGTTTTCCCGGCACTGCAGAAGTTGCCCTTCAGCTGGCCCATTCATACGAGGAGCAGGGAGAATACGACAAAGCTCTGCTGGAATACCAGAAGGTATTAAATGACGATCCTTCCAGCGTTGAGATTCTGGAAAAAATGATGAGTCTTTTTGATGCCATGAAGGACGAGGAAAACCTCCTGGCCTTTGCTCAGAGGATCCTGCAATTAGATCCTGACCGGGCCGATGTTCAGGAAAGAATCCTGACCATATATGAAAAACGACAGGATCAGGAAGCTCTGCAACAGGTTTATAGCAGTATTCTCAACAGGGATCCATCCAGAGAAGATATCCGTCAGAAACTTATTGAGATATACCAGTCCCTGGGCAAACATGAAGAAGTCATCGAACTCTACCGCAGAATGCTGGAAATGGATCCTGACCGCACCGATATCCGGCAGAAAATGATCGAATATTATGCATCGGAAGGGCGAATAGATGAAGTCCTCAGCGAGTCATCAGCCCTGGCGGACATATTTCTAAAAAATGACGACTATGATAAGGCCGAAGGCCTCTACAAGAATGTCCTGGCCTTCATTCCCGGCGATGTGACCATCCGGGAACGCCTTTGCAATATTTATAAACACAGGGATGAATCAGAAAAAGTCCAGGAAGAGTTGCTGATTCTTGCATGTGTCAATGCCCGGGCTGGCGACCTGGATCCTTCCATCGGCCACTGTCAGGAGCTTCTGGAGTATTCTCCCGATGATATCAACCTGAAGGCAAAAATCGGCAGGCTCTACGCCCTCAAGGGGGATACAGCCGAAGCCGTTGCCTGTTACAGGGACATGGCAGAAATGTACCTGGAAAAATCCCTTACCAGGGAAGCTATGGATGTAATAGAGAAGATCCTCTCCATCGATGCTGGAAATGTTCTATATCGTCAGAAGCTTATTGAGATATTGAAAAATCAGATGCGCATTGAAGAGGCAGTGGAGCATTACAGCCGACTTATAATGAATTATCTCGGGGAAGGGGCCAGACAGGATGCCGTGACCGCTGCCCAGGATGCCATTGCTCTGAACCCCATGGATCTTGATTTCAGGGATCGCGTGGCAGGGACTTTCATGGAAGCGGGAGCTGTGGAAGAAGCCCGCACCTTTGCTGATGATCTCATCGATCTTTATCTCAACCGCAGTGAATACGATCGGGTTGTGGACATATATGACCGGATGTCCCAGATATACCATCAGCAGGAGGATATGTCAAACTACTATGACCTGCGGGAGTCCATCGCCCAGATATTCGAACGTCAGGCAAAATTCCACGAGGCGATACTGGAATATCTCCATATTCTGGAGAGCAATCTCATCGATTCTCAGGAATCCAGGGCCAAGCGGCTTTTCCCGGTGGTAATCGACCTGTACTTCAAGGAAAAACGACCCGGTGAAGCAGTGGAATCCTTCAACCAGATGGTGGAAAAGTTGCACAAGTTCGGCCGGATATTTGAATCAATCCTGGTTCTGGAACAGGTGGAGGAGATCCAGGCCCGGCTGGATCTTCTGGATCACCGCCTGGATACTCTGAATCGCATAAAAGATCTTTACAAAGAGCTGGAAGACGGTGAAATGGTGGTTGACTGCCACCGGCGGAGGATCCAGATCCTCTCCATGATGGAAAGGACCGATGATGCTGTGGATGAAATGTTCCAGATCATCACTCATTACCTTTCCGTTGAGGACCCCGACCGTGCCATGGAGCAGTTTGAAGAAGTTGAAACCCTGGCCCCCGGGGACACTTCCCGTCAGTTCAGAATGGCCCAGGCCCTTTTTGAACACGAGATGTATCAGCAGGCTCAGCACTGGTATGATCGGGTTCTGCAGGAGGAGCCGGATAACTATGATGCCCTGGCCAAGGTTGCAATAATTCTTGCAAAGACCGGCAACCTGCAGGATGCTGTGGAATATACCAGAAAAATATTCTCCAAGGGACTTGTGGCCGAGGTGATTGAAGAATACAAGAAAAGCTCCAGGGAGGATCTGGATGAATCCAGGATTCACATTAATCTGGGCCTTTTCTACCAGGAGATGGGCTTCATCGAGGAAGCCATACTGGAATTCCAGCAGGCAGCCCAGGATCCCAAACATCTTCTGGATGCCTACAACCGGATGGCTCTTTGCTTCAAGCAGGAAGGCTTTGTGGAGCTTGCCACTCGCCAGTTTGAACGGGCATTGGAACAACCGGGATTTCCCGAGGAAGAGTATCTGCCTATCCGTTATAATCTCGGGGAAACCTTGCTGGAGAACGGTCAGGTTCAAGAAGCCCTTCAGGCATTTTACGAGTGCTACATGGTTGACATCAATTACATGGATATTGCCGAGAAGATAACAGCCCTCAACGAACAGTTACAGACTGTTGAAGGCTCATAATATTCAAATAAGGAAAAAACGATGAAAAACAAGTTAATGTTCTGGATTGCAGTGATACTGGCATGTCCCGTCCCTGCCCTGGCAGCTGGAGAAGATTGGATTGCAAAGAACAACCAGCTGTTCTTTTACGGGATGGTGGGGTTTGGGGGTTTATCTCTGTTGCTTATAATCTGGGAGGTAATATACCAGATAGCCTCGGCCAGGAGCGCCAGTGCGCCGGCAAAGATGAACATTGTCAGCGAGTTTTCCCAGGGGCCTGATGAGGATCATGACCCCATCAAGGCCCTTTTACAGGAACAGGTGAAAGGCTCAGGCCCTGCCCGGGACGAATCATCCCTGCCTTCTTTCCTGCAGGATAAATCCGGCGGGGGTCAGGGCAAGGCAGAAAACCTGGGAGCCCCGGAGCCTGGCTCTGACGATGATCCTTTCAAACGGCTGTTGCAGAAAAGCGGTAGCGAGGATTCTGCCGACGACAAGCCGGCTTCGCCACCCAGAAAGATGATTATCCATCCTCCAAAAACCTCTGCAACAAGCCCTCAGGCTTCTCCGGATGCAGAGGATGACCCCTTCAAGAAACTGCTGGCCAAATCCGCCGACGATACCGGCGTATCTGCTCCTCAGGTGTCCCGGGACGAACCTCCCGAGCCTCTGGGCATAGAGGCTCTTCCGCCATCCAAAGATGTCCCCAAGAAACTGGCCTTTAACATGCCTAAATCTTCAAAGCCCAGTGGAGCATCAAAGCTCTTTGACAGGATCTCAGAAGGTTCAAGTTCGGCATCACCCGGAGGTGATAACAGGCCTCAAAAAGCCGTAGCGCCTCCCAAGAAGCTGTCCCTGGGTGGCGCAAGAAAAGCACCGCCACTTTCCAGCCCGACACCAGGGAGTCCCAGGAAACCTTCCGGGGGCAGTCCTTCGGCAGGCGAAGCACAGAGTACGCAGAAACCTGCAGTAAAGAGGCTGGAGTTAAAATTTAAACCCAAATCCAAGGAATAATAACAGTTTAAAATAAATCATGTCAGTTCCGGGATTATATTTATGCCGGTATTGACAAGGAGGAGATAATATTGGTTCTTCCCAGGGGCAATCCCTTGATAGAAAAAGTCACCCTCCCCTTCCCCGATGTCAATGTGATGCTCAACAACCTGGAACAGCAGGGCTTCACGGGTATAGTAACCCTTGAGCTGTCAAGGTTTGAGGGAGATATCTTTTTTGATCACGGCAATATTGTCCGAACCTTGGAAGTAGAAAACGGCAACACCAAGGTTCAGCCCCTTGCCCGTATATTGAACCGTGCCAAAAAAGAAGATATCCTTGCCAGTTCTTATGTGCTGTCTGCTCAACTGGTATCGGTGCTCTCCCTGAACTTCACATTCCAGCCCCTTTACCTGGACTATGAGGTTAAGGAAAAGGAGCTGAAGAAAGTTCTCTCAACCCTGGAGGTTGATTCATACACCGGCATCATCGAGATAATAACCAGGGATGGAACTTCTTATCTGCTGGTGGATCAAGGTCTGCTGGTGACGGATTTCTTCTCCCCGGAATACGGACAGATCATTGCCGGAACCGAGTATGTCAGCAAGTTTCTGGACTTTGTTTCCACCGACGGGGCAATAATCAACATATATGCTGAAAAGAGCGAAGAAATCGAAGAAAAACGCCGGGAAATCGAAGAAGAGCTGGAAAAAATCAAACAGCTGATAATCAAGGAAGAAAAAGGGCTTTTCAAGGCTCCCGATGCATTCTGGGTTGATGAATATATCCTTCAGGAATGGGGCATCAAGAACACCCGTTCCTTTATGCTGGAGCTGGAAACCCCCGATGGAGTTGTCCTGCTGGTTCGAGGTCTGCCTAACAAGAAACTGGGAGGATATATATCAACCGTTGGAAAAAACATAAAGAAGATGAAGCTCAAAGAAGGGGATCTGGTGAGTGTGAAGCCGGCCCGGCAATAAAGAACATTTTTGCGAGGTGGAACTTGGAGATACAAGCTATTCTTGAAAGTCTGTGTACAGTTGACGGAGTGACCGGGGCCATTCTGGTTAATGAAAGTGGAGAGGTGACCGACTCTTCCATAACTGGCCAATGGGACCCGGATCATGTGGCAAACCTGGCCTATACAGGTCTTGTCACAGGAAACAGGATTGCCGACTATCTGGACAGAAATCCTCTGAAGCAGTCTTACATAGAATTTGATGACTCCAGTATCACCCTGGATCAGCTCAAGGACGGTTCAATACTGGTATTGCTGGCATCAAACGGTGCCAACCTGGGGAGAATCCGACTTGAGATTCGAAAGTCCAAAAAGAGTATTGAAGGTCTAATCGGCTGACTTCCAATAATCCCTATATGGGAACGAAAGGAAAGGGGACATACCGTTGGATAAAAAGAAGGTCTTAATCGTTGACGACGAGAGTCACATCGTAGAACTTGTCAGAGTCTGTCTGGAAGACACCGACTATGACATCATCGAAGCCTACGACGGACAGGAGGCACTGGACAAGGCCAGGTCCGAGAAACCGGACTTGATTCTCCTTGATATAATGCTTCCCAAAATGGATGGTTACGAGGTGTGCAAGAACCTCAAGACCGATGATTCCACAAAATCCATTCCCGTTGTAATGCTTACTGCCAAAGGTCAGGAAGTTGACAAGGTTAAGGGATTCCAGTCCGGTGCCGATTCCTACATGACCAAGCCCTTCAGCCCACTGCGACTTCTCACCGAGCTTGAAGAGAAACTGTCGTCTTAAGCAGTCCTGTAACCGGGCATATTATTCTTATGCCTGCCGGCTTTGTATGGCCAGGATTTGTTAATCTATTCATAATCAAATCAAGCAAAAGTTGAGGGAATTTAATTGAATAAGACCCGACAGAACCCCGATAATTCACAGGATTCCAGTAGCAGCCACGAGATGATGGCCCTGTTTGAAATTGTCAAAGCAGTAAATTCCTCCCTGGATCTGGATGTTGTCCTGGACATAATCCTGGAAAAAACCCTTGATCTGTTCAAGGCAGAAGCCGGTTCCATCATGCTGGTCAACCGGGACGGCTACCTTACTATCCGTGCTGCTATGGGGCTTTCCCAGGACATCATAAACAAGACCCTGGTCAGGCCGGGAGAAGGTATTGCCGGGTGGGTTTTTCAGTCGGGCAATGCAGTGCTTTTAGACGGCAAAGTCAGGGACGACAAGTTTACCAAGGTTGTTGATCGCAAGGAAGACATCAACACATCCATTGCGGTTCCACTCATCAGCAAGGGAACCAACATCGGGGTCCTGATGATTCGCCGTTCTGCCCCCAAGACCCGATACACCGAGGCAGACAAACGGCTGGTAAATATGATAGCAGATCAGGCGGCTTTGGCTATTGACAATGCCGCCCAGTTTGAACGGGAGATTGAAAGGCTTGCACAGCTCCGCCAGCTCAACAACGAGCTGACCCTGGAAAAACTGAAAATCGAAACCATTCTTCGAAGCATGGCCGATGGTGTGATTGTCACCGATTATACCGGTGCTGTAATGATGGTCAACAAGGCGGCCTGCCGGATCCTGGGAAAGACCGAGCTGGATGTCCTGGGCAGGAGTTTTGACGGGCTGTTCCCGGGTCAGTGTACCTTCGATGATATAAAAGATGCCCTGTTTGTGAAGAAATACCGATTCACCAAAGAGATAACCAAAATAGAGAATAATAACGAGTTTTATTTCAAGCTCCTGGCTACGGGAATGAGATCCGACGATCACCGGGTGGAAGGGGCTGTAGTGGTGATGCAGAATATCACCGAATTGCGTCGCCTGGACAAGATGAAAACAGAGTTTGTATCCATGGTGAGCCACGAGCTGCGAACTCCTCTCACATCCATTCATGGATTCACCGAGCTTATAATGTTGAGGGATTTCTCCAAGGAACGCCGGGATCGTTACCTGAAGATCATACTGGAGGATTCCAAGCGCCTGTCCCGGCTCATTGAAAACCTGCTGGACCTGTCCAGAATGGAATCGGGCCAGATCACCTTCCACCGCCAGCCGGTGAACATCGAAGGATTGATCCCCGAGGTTGTTGACAGCTTTGAAGGCCAGCTGACAAAACATGAAGTCATATATCTCACTGAGGGTGAAATTCCAGTGCTGATGATGGATCGGGACATGTTTATCAATGTCCTGACCAATCTCATATCCAACGCCATTAAATATTCCCCCGATGGAGGGGAGATCAGAGTCCTTCTGCGACAGGACGGCGACAACATCCGCCTGTCGGTGAAGGATCATGGCATCGGAATTGCCAAGGACATGCAGGAAAAAGTTTTCGAAAAATTCTTCCGGGTTGACTCCTCTCTGACCAGGGAAACCGGCGGAACGGGTCTTGGCCTTGCTACGGTGAAATACATCGTGGAAGGACTTGGAGGAAAGATTTGGGTAGAAAGCGAAATGGACAGGGGAAGCGAGTTTATAGTTCTCCTCCCCGTTGAGGATCTATAAAGGGGGTAATCACCATTCCCGAAACAGACAATCTGAGTTTTAAAAAACTTCAGACCTCACTGGACAACCAGATAAAGAGATTTTCAAAGATTCTTGAAGCCAACCCCGAGGATGAGTCGGTGCTGATGGCTTATGCCGAGGCGAATTTGCGCAAGGGCAACCGCCTTGAAGCAATGAAGACATATCAGAAGCTGGCCCGCATCAAGCCTGAACAGGCTGAAGTTCGAATTTCTCTGGCCAGGATATATTCATCCATGGATCAACAGCATGATGCTTTCTCGGAATTAAAAAAAGTATTTGACAGGGAGCCCGGAAATATCGAAGCTCACCTGCTACTTCGAAACCTGTGCCGAAATTTCAACATACCCCAGGATCTTCTGGAGCTTGAAGAACACCTGTCCTTTGAGGCTTCCCCGGGACGGGTCGAAATTTTCCTGCGGATGCACAATATGGAAAAACGGAAGTATGAAAAGCTCATCGGGGAATATGAACAG
>CAYNGH010000083.1:8131-9916 GCA_964396845.1 uncultured bacterium
TAAACGATGATGCAGGGAACCCAATAATTATATTCAACCGACGCAAGGCTGAAGAAAGGCTGAAGCAGGTGGAGGAAACCCTGCGGGACCTCCATGAGATGACAAACCCGGATCTGGAAGATGAGCCGGAATATGACATGACAGCTGGAATTGACTTGGAAGAACCCCTGGCCCAGGAAATCCCCGAAGAAACGGGCCATGAATCTCTGGATATGCAGGAAGCGCCACCAGATATGGAATCCCCGGATGAGATTTTAATGGATGAACCAGTCCCTAAAAAGCAGGATGAGGAGCTGGATGATGAGTTAATCCAGGAGCAGTCGGAAGAAGAAGGTTTCGAACCGGAGCCCCCGTTGAGTCCGGAGGTTTCCTCTCCCGATGAAGACGAGCCTGAGGCGGAGTCCTCCTCAATGGAAGATGAACAGGAGTTGGAGAAATCCACCCATCACAACGAGATTTCCCCCCAGAGGAAGGAATTTTACGAAAGCATCAAAGGGCAGACCGAAGAAGTTCTGCAGGCTATCAACAAGACCAGAGGAGTTTCCACATCCCTCATTACCGACCAGCTGGGGCATATCCTCTATCATATCGGTTCGGATCCCTTTGATCCTGTGGAGCTGGCCTCCATCATCCTGCCGGGAATAGAACCCCTGATTCACTTCCGATCCAAGGGACAGGATCATGACAAGGAGCTTCTCCATTGGGTCCTTGAATTTAAAAGGGGTCTTATGATTATCCAACCCCTGGTAAAAGGAATATACCTGGTGGTTCTGGGAAACAAGGGCGCCAACTTCGGCGCGGTAAAATACAGCGTGGAAAAAAACTCCACAACCCTCATTGAAGCCCTGAACCAGGCTCCCGGGTAACCCCCGTGGCCAGAACAGGTGTCGGGACTACCCCTCCGGATGGATTCCTCCGTCCTGTCGGTGCTTTGATTGTCAGTGTTTTATTTGTTTATCTCACTTTTGATCATGGCGGGCTTTATTCCCGGTCCAGGGCGTTGCTGTCCATTCTAATCCTCACTTTCATCAGCCTGAAGCTGTTGTTATCATCAGGGCCGGGAATCCCCCGAAATATCGCCATCGCCGGGGGACTCTATTTTTTCTTTTTTCTCATTTCCACCCTTTATTCCACGGATCTTCATGAATCCGCCGGAGAGCTGATATTCCACCTGTGCGGTGCCTCGGGATTTGTGACCGGTTATTACCTGATGGCGGAAAAGAAATACTTCAAGCCTTTCTTTGTTTTCTTTATGAGCCTGATGTTTATCCACAGTATCATTGCACTATATTATCACATGGTGAACCCCACAATCATGCCCAGAGCCTTTGGCCAGTTCTTTCAACCCAATGTTCTGGGGACTTATCTTGTCATTTTTCTGCCGGGATGCCTCGCATGTTATCTGCGGGTTTCTTCCAATCAGGGCCTTGTTGCCTCAGGCCTGGCACTTGGCGCCGGGGTAGCTGCCCTTCTGGCCACTGATTCCACCGGTGCTCTTGTATCGGCAACGATCCCCATGGCAGGGGTTCTCATCATATCCTTGCGGGCAACTTCCCGCCGTCGGGAAACCCTTCTGCGGGGGATTGCAATGGTGGTATTTAGCATTGCAATTTTTCTGCCGGTGCACTACGGCGCCTTTTCTCCCCGGCAACAGGATAACTCCCTGACAAAATCTTCCCCGGCCCAGGAATCCCCGGTTCCCAACCCCGAAAGCAGTCTGGCCCGGTTTCATTTCTGGCAGGGAGCCCTGGAAATATTCAAATGGCGGCCCCTGATCGGTTCCGG
>CAYNGH010000083.1:9926-14463 GCA_964396845.1 uncultured bacterium
TACCAGACAAGGCCAAAGTTTTACTCCCGCTATCCCCACAACTATTACCTGGATATTCTCTCAGGGGGTGGGATATTTGTGTTCATCTGTTTCGGGGTCATATTAATTCTGGTCTTTCATCAGATCATCCGGGGAGTATTCACCCCCATTGATTTGCCCGATGAAATAACCTGGGGAGTCAGGGGACTGGCCCTGGGCCTGGCAGGATGCCTCATTCACCTTATGGTAGAGGTGAGTTTTCATTTTGCATCAATATTCTTCCTGTTCTGGGCCATATCCGGGATGCTGGCGGGAATGGCACAACCCGAGGCAACTTCTTCAAAGAAACCCCTGCCCAAGTCTGTCCGGATTGCAGGAGCCCTGGCCCTGATGGCGATTTCCATATTCCCCCTTACCACTTACCTTTCCCAGAGTCTTATAGAAACTGGCAACCAGCTTACTGAACAGGGAAAGGCAAAACAAGCCGGGCTATCATATCACCGGGCCGTGAAGCTATCCCCCCTGTGGAGTGATGCAGCCCGCCAGCTCTCCACCCATTACTACTCCAAGGGACAGCTGGAGGAGTCCCACAGGTGGATTGACCGGGCTGTCAGTCTGAGTCCATACCGGGCGAGGCTTTATGTGTTGCGAGGAAGAATCCTGACAGAGCAGGGAATGATTCAGCAGGGAGCCGAGAACTTCCGGGAGGCCATATCTCTTGATCCCCAGAACCAGGTAATGGCATACGATCATTTGGGACACTATTACGAAACTACCGGCCATAAGCAGGAAGCCCTGAAGATTTACCTCCAGGTCTATGAAATATACGGTCAGGGGGATGTTTCCGACATATGGCATTTTCGAACCGACACCCTCAAGCCCCAGCTATCATCGGTCTATTACCGGACCGCCGGTATATATCTTGAAAAAAACCAGTTGGATGAAGGTATCAAATTTTACCGATTATCCCTGAAACTCAACAGGTCATCCCCGGCATTCTTCGGACTGGGATATGCCCTGTATCGACAGGAAAAATATCAGGAAGCCATCGAAACCCTGAGCCAGGTAACCCTGATGGATCCTGATTTTTCGGGGGCTTATCTTTATCTTGCCTATTCTCACCAGGCCCTGGGAGAAACAGAACCTGCAAGAGAAAACATGGCAGAATATTACCGGCTGGAAAGAGAAAAGAACAGCAATGGCATGGAAGAAAATAATGACAGGAAAAAAAACCATATCCGTTGAAAAACATACTGTAGGTATTAAATTCCGGCTATGGCCATTCCCTCAACACACTTTGGAGATAAACCATGGAAATGATGCGGGTCCTTCTCATAAACCCTCCCCGGATGCTGTCGGTGGACAGGTTTCCCACAGCATCACCTCCCCTGACATTGGGTTATATCGGGGCAATGTTGCAGAATGAATTCCAGGTGCAGATTATCGACTGCGTGGCAGAAGGAATATCAAACAAGAAATACCTCAGCAAGGAACTGAACCTGTGGGGAATCGATTCTGATGAACTCAAAATGCGAATAACCCGCTTTGAGCCACAAATTGTAGGCATTTTGTCCGATGAATCCAGCCAGGATGAGATGGTTGATCAGGTGGCGGAGGTATATAAGGAGTATTCCCGGCAGGTGGGCCGGCAGATCCTCACGGTGACCATGGGGGATCATTCCTCGGCAGGGCCGAAGCAAATGCTCAAAAAACGGCATGTGGACTTTGCCATAACCGGCGAGGCAGAGCTTCCCTTTTATCAGCTCTGCAAGGCCATCAGCGGTGGACAGGATTATACCAAGATTAATGCCCTGGCATATCGCAACAGCAAGGGCAAGCCTATGGTCAATGAGAAGAAACAGATTGTCAAGGATATCGACCAGCTTCCATTCCCTGCAAGGCACCTGATGCCCATGGAAGCCTACTACAAGGCCGGATGCTACTTTACTCCGAGGGCGAAACCCTTCACAAACATGATCCTCACCAGGGGCTGTGGAAACAACTGCCTCTTCTGCCCCATTCCGGAAAACTATGGCAACCGAACCCGGGTTCGTTCACCTCAGAATGTCATGGAAGAAATCCTGATGCTGGTTCAGCATTTCGGGATCAAGGAAATATACTTTGAGGATGACAACCTTCTGTGGAACCTGGAATACACCTATGAACTATGCCAGCGCTTGACCTCGGCAGAACTGGATCTCATCTGGTCATGTCCCCTGGGGATTGTGGTCAGGGGATATAACCGCCGGGTTCTGGTGGAGATGAAAAAAAGCGGTTGCTATTCTCTGACCCTCAACTTAGAATCAGGCAGTGACAGGATTCTGGGGGACATCATCAACAGCCCTAACGACAGGGATATTGTGATTAATTTCATCAAGGATCTCAAGAAACTGGGGATTCAGGTAATGGGCAAATTCCGGGTTGGCTGGCCCTACGAAAACCGGCAGGAAATCAAGGAAACCTACAACTTCATCGCAGACCTGCATCTTGATGGCTTTTCTGTCACTGCTGCCGTCCCCTACCCCGGCACTCCCTTCTGGGAAAAATGCATCAAAGAAGAACTCTTTGCAAAGCCATTTAAATTCCGGGAATACCTGACCAACCAGTTCTTCATCAACTCCACCAACTTCACCGTTGAAGGGCTTCCGGTCCTGATGGAAGAGGCAGAGAAAAACCTTCACAAAAAACTGCAAAAGTCCGGCGGAGGACAGATAATGGACTCCATCGGCGGTCTTCTGGGCAAGGTGATGCACCTTGGCAGGGAAGAAAAATAAGGGGGCGAGCATCCCTTGAGAATCGCCATAGACACCCGGCCCCTGCAGTTATCATCAAAAGACTCGGGCACCGGGGTATATATCCGAAACTTGGTGGAAGCCATCTCCCGGCTGGATCACCGGAATCATTACATCCTGATATCCTTGAAAACCAGGGAAAGTTCACAGCTCAACCTTTGCCAGGGTTTTTTCCATCAATATCTTGAACTGGACTGTCCCCCCCTGGAACATCTGAATGTCATTCGAGATAAAATTTTCCTCCATCGGGAACTGTCACGACAGGATCTCGACATTATCCACTTCCCAGCCCCCTTCGAATTAAAGCTTTTCTTCGACACCACCAGTTGCCCCACCGTGGTAACCATTCTGGACATGACTCCCGTTCATTTTGCCGACCGGGTATTTGTAGGAAAAAGAAAGATCCTGCAACCCCTTTATAATATGCTCATGGAGGAAGCCCGCAAAGCCCACCATACCATCGTCATATCCCAAAACACCGGCCAGGATGTGGAAAAAATAATGAAAATTCCACCAGAAAAGATCACCACCACACACCTGGGTAAATCAGATAAATTCCGCCCCATCGATAATGAAAACTATCTGAAGCTTATCCGCCACACATACAACCTTCCCCGACATTTTATCCTGTATGTGGGCGGGTTCTCTCTTCACAAAAACCTGCCGGCCCTCATCGAGGCCATGGATATCCTCTCGGATCCGGATCATTACAGCAACCTCATCCCCCTGGTGATTGCCGGCAAGATGGATCGGTTCTTCCGGGATCATCTTCTGGAGCTGGTGCGAGCCCGCAGGCTGGAGGAAAGAGTAATCTTCACCGGCTTTGTGGCCCTGGATCATCTGCCGGGTTTATACAACCTGGCAGAAGCCTTTGTCCTGCCCTCTCTTTATGAGGGATTCGGCCTGCCGGTGTTAGAGGCTATGGCTTGTGGCATTCCCGTGGCCTGCTCCCGAACCTCATCCCTGCCCGAGGTGGCAGGAGAAGCAGCCTGTTACTTCGATCCAGAGAATCCCTCCCAGATAGCCGATTGCCTCAATCAGATAACAAAAGATCAGGATACCAGAAAAAGACTCCGGGAATCAGGGCTTGAGCAGGCCAGAAAATTTACCTGGGAAAAAACTGCACAGATGACCCTGGAGGTCTATGAAAAGTTGGGAGGCAAAAAAGATTAACAGGGCAGTTTTTCTGGATCGGGACGGCACCATCAACCGTGAAGTCAACTATCTTCACCGGAGAGAAGACCTGCGCCTTGTCCCTGGCACTGCAGATGCCCTGAAGCTGTTAGGGCGAATGGGTTTCCTGAGAATCATCATCACCAATCAATCGGGAATTGCCCGGGGATATTATAATCACGAAGCTCTCGAATGCATCCAGAATGAAATCCTCCGACGGTTGAAAGGTCAGGGCGCCGACATTGAAGGCTTTTATCACTGTCCCCATCATCCCATGGGAAAAATCCGGGAGTTTGCCATAAAATGCGACTGCCGTAAACCCCTGCCGGGGATGTTTCTGCAGGCAGAGAAGGATTTTAATCTTGAGATGAACAGATGCTGGGCCATAGGGGATCGAATCCGGGACCTGATCCCGGCAGTCAATCTTGGAAGCAGAGGAATCCTGGTTCTGACCGGGGCCGGCAGGGAAGAATTGAAAAACCGCCATCAATGGCCTGTCAAGGTGGAATTCATCGCCAGGAATCTATACCAGGGAGCAAAGTTCATCGCCGGGGAGATTTCTAATCAGGTAGTCACCTGAAATGCCTGCCTGA
>CAYNGH010000084.1:0-4301 GCA_964396845.1 uncultured bacterium
AGCTGAAATAACCGCCGGTTCCCATCAATATAATGATGGCAGTTACAAGAAGAAAATGATACAGAAATGTTTTAAATCTCAATTTATTCTCCCCCCAGGGCAGTTTCAAGTTCCAAAATCCAAGGTCTGCAGATCACCCGGCGGGGCTTCCCTGTCCAAAGGCCTCTGCTGAGTGGCCTTCAGTTCAATACGGATCAGCTTCCACTGCTCCCCTTCCCGGTAGAGGACCACATTCCCCCGATATACCGCTTCGTAAAGATTCCCCTTGTAACGCAGATGAACCAGGGCTTCCATGTCCATCTTTATCAGGTTTTCTTCCTGGTCTGTGACATTTATCTTCAGGATCTTGAGATAGCTCACATCCTGGGCACCTTCCCGGAATCGGGAAAAGCTCACATCCTTCTGAACTGCCCTGCTGAAATGCCTGTAAGCCTCCCGATATTCCCGGCGGTGAACCAGAGTAAAGAAACGGTGAACAATCGTCCTTGCCTGATGATTTTCACTTTTTTCACCAGCCGACACACTCCACGCAAACCCTGCCAGAAAAAACAATATTACAGCAAGCAGTCTTACTTTCAAGCTTAACTCCCCTGTGATCATATTGCAGGCCTGTGACGGTTTCCCCGGAGGCCCATCAGCAAACACCACAGGAGCAATGGTCACATTCCAGGGAGATATGTTCCGGCCAGGTTTTATTTTTTGTCAGCAGGGATTTCAACTTTCCGGGCAACCATGGGAAACTCGCATTCCAGCTTTCCGTTGAGGAATGTCTGAAACCAGTAGGTGCCGGGATCATTGAGGACCATCTCTGCAAAGTAGTTGACCGCCATAAAGGGAGTGGTGGTTTCTTTAAGTTCAAACTCCTGATCCGGGGTTTCGATGATGGCAGTCTTCCTGTCGGGGTTGAGAACCCGCATCTTCTGTCGAAATTTGCCCTTTCCGTTGCACCAGCCGTTGGCTACGAAAAACGAGAATTTAGGAGTTGGAAATTCCGGGAAGGGCAGTTCATAGAAAATCCCCACGAAACTCCTGATCCTTTCGTCTTCTCCTTCGGACAGATAAGGGATTGTAAACTGCAAAGTCGGTTTTATGTCCTGCACAATAGCCGGTGAAGCCTGTTCTTCCATAAGAGGCTTAAATTTGTCCATATCAGGCCGCCTTTCTCTTATTATAGAAAAATCTGTCTTAACATCAAGACAGAACCAGCCCGGCCCTTGCCCGGCTGACACCCGGAACCTCCAGGTTATATATGTTGGTTTATTATACTCTTAACCATCGGAGGAGATATTCCTTTTACAAACACAGTTTTTTTTCGTGAACGTTCTCCGGACCTTATGATTACATCTGTCTTTCTTGTTCCCAGAAGATCAGAAAAAAATTTGATTATCTCACGGTTGGCCCTTCCCTCCACAGGGGGGGCGGTAATCCTCACCGACAGGGCATCGCCTCGAACCCCGGCGATACTGTTCTTTGAAGAACGGGTTGTCACCTGAATCTTCAGGACAGAACCATCACCTTCGGATATAACCCAACAGTTATGCAAGGCTCAATCATTCTCCCCGGGGCCATCTTCCTGGGAGGAGTCATTGCTGTTTCTAAGAATATCCTCCATCACCTGCCGGGCTGCGTTCTGTTCTGCGTCTTTTTTGGAACTCCCCTGCCCCATCCCTTCCATATCAAGGGGAAGCTGCACCCTGACATGAAATGTCTTCCTGTGGGGAGGCCCCGACTCGTCAATCACTTCATAATGAGGCAGAGCCTTGAACTGCTTCTGGGAATACTCCTGCAGACAGGATTTGTAGTCTTTGGGAGGGATCTTTTCATCGAGGCATCCTTCAAAAAGCCTCCTGATAAAATCAAAAATGACATCGAAGCCCTGATCCAGGTAAACAGCCCCGATAAAGGCCTCAAGACAATCAGACAGAATTGATGTTCTCTGTCTGCCCCCGCTTCCGTCTTCTCCCCGGCCCAGAAGCAGGTACTGTCCGAAATCTATGGCCCGAGCCCGACTGGCCAGGTATTCTGCACTGACCAGATGGGATTTGTAGAGGGCAAGCTCTCCTTCATTCCACTGGGGATGGCCGGCATACAGAAGATGGCTGATGACCAGTCCCAGAACCGAGTCCCCCAGAAACTCAAGCCGTTCATTACTCCGGGTTATCTCTTCATTTTCATAGGCGTAGGAATCATGAACCAGGCAACGGAAAAGAAGCTCCGGGTCATTGAATGAAACCCCAAGATCAATCTGGACAGCATCAAGGATGTCCCTGTAGTCTTCAATATTTTTCACAGTCAGGTTAACCGGTAAATTTCTTGAATGCCAGAACCGAGTTGGTGCCTCCAAACCCGAAGGAATTACTCAGGGCATAATCCACTTTCATATCCCTGGGGGTATTGGGAACATAGTCCAAATCACACTGGGGATCCGGCTCATCAAGATTGATGGTGGGAGTGACCTTGTCATTTTTGACCGAGAGAACCGTCACAATCCCTTCGATAGCTCCGGCAGCTCCCAGGAGATGGCCGATCATGGACTTGGTGGAAGACACCGCCAGCTTGCCGGCGTGTTCTCCGAATACTTCCTTGATGGCCTTGGTTTCTGCAATATCTCCCAGGGGAGTGGCAGTGCCATGGGCATTTATGTAGTCAATCCTGTCGCAGGGTGTATTCTGCTGGGCCAGAGCCATCCTCATGGCGTGAGCAGCTCCCCGGCCTTCAGGTTCAGGCTGGGTGATGTGATAGGCATCGGAACTTGCGCCGAAGCCTATGATCTCCGCATAAATCTTCGCATCCCGGGCAAGGGCATGTTCCAGCTCTTCCAACAGCATAATGGCTGAGCCTTCTCCCATCACAAAGCCGTTACGTTTCATATCGAAGGGGCGGGATGCCTTTTCTGGTTCATCGTTAGAAAAGCTCACCGCTTTCATGGAGGAAAAACCGGCAATAGTCAGGGGAGTGATGCTGGCCTCGGCTCCTCCTGCCAGCATAGCAGTAACTTTGCCCGACTGGATCATTTCATAGGAGATGCCGATATTATGGGCACCGGTGGCACAGGCAGTGACCATGCTGAGATTGGGCCCCCTGAGATTGTAATCCATGGCAGCGACTCCCGATGCCATGTTTACCAGCATCATAGGTATAAAGAAAGGACTGATCCGGGAAGGGCCCTTTTCCAGAAGATTTTTGTGGGTATCCTCCAGCACCTGCATGCCGCCGATTCCAGATCCAATGGAAACCCCGAAGAAACTGGCAAGTTCTTCATCAACCTGAATGCCGGAATCATCCATGCACATCTTCACTGCAGCTTTAGCAAACTGCAGAAAAGGATCATATCGCTTTGCGTCTTTCCTGTTCAAAAAAAGCAGGGGATCAAAATCTTTGACTTCCGCTGCAATCTGGGCACCAAAACCTTCAGGATCAAACTTGGTGATCCTGCCTACTGCTGATTTGCCCTTCAGCAAAGAATCCCACAGGACATCCAGCCCTGTCCCAAAGGGGGAAACAACCCCCATGCCGGTTATAACAACTCTCTTGCGGTTTTCCATTATTCACCTCATGGCCTGATAACTTTGGTTTGCATATTCTACCAAGCAGGGACGAATCCTTCATTTTCCTTCTGCCTGACGGCAGGGATTCCTCTTTGACGGGAAGTGAAATTATTCCCAAGCTTCATCCCTGATACCTTCCCTGGGAAACCCTGCCTTTTCGATGAAGGGTTTGCTTCCCGGGGAAAGAAATTAAGTATCAAATATAATAATTAATCCGGGGGCATTCAACTGCCCGGGTTGTGGGAGGCATCCTTTGAAACGATACTGCACCAGGTCAATCCATTTCATTTTTATGGCCATAGTTGTTCTTTTAATAATGGCAAAGAGCAGTCCCTGCAGTGCCGATGCCGGGGTCAGCAGTGCCAGGCCTTCCCGGGGCGGGCCAGGCACCATCGTAACCTTTTATGGAAAGGGACTGGGTATGTTTGCCGATGAAAACCAGGTTCTTTTTGGCTCTGCCTCAGCCCGGATAATTTCCTGGGAAGACAACCGGGTTCAGGCAGTGGTCCCCGGTGAAGTTAAAATGGAAGACCTGCTGGAAAAAGGCCGTCGCGGGAAACTCGTGGTGCCGGTTGTTTTTATTACCGGGGATGGCGAAAAGACACAGGGGCCGGCTTTTGACATCCTGCCCGATATTGCCAAAATCTCTCCCCGGCAGGGAGGGCCTGGCACAGAAGTGGAAATCACCGGCAGTAACTTCGGCGATTATGCCGATCTGGGCAATATACTCACAGGGGATAAGCCTGCCCGGAT
>CAYNGH010000084.1:4311-14431 GCA_964396845.1 uncultured bacterium
CGGATTCTCCATTGGAGGGACAACCGGATCCGTTTTGTAATGCCTGATGCCTTTGATTCCGGGGATATTCTCATGGAAAAAGACCGTCGGGGCAAAGAAAAGCCTTATCTTAACATCAGAGTTTCTGTGGGAAACCTCATATCTGATGGAAACCCATTTTATCTGGAAACCCGCCTCACCTCCTTCTGGCCGGAACATCCTTCTCCCGGTCAACAGGTAACTTTGAAGGGCCAGGGCTTCGGAAACAGGGTGGAGTCCGTCAAGGTCAATGCCGGCGGGCTTACCATCAATCCGCGACGGGCGGATGACAACAATGTGGAATTTATCATACCCGACAACATCACAGATAAAAACCTTGAACAGGGCTCCCTTCCCGTCAGAATTCAGACTGCGGGGATCACCACGGGAAAGGTTCTCATACCCCTGGCCCCGGCAGTCAGAAGCATCCATCCCGGCAGTGGCGGCGGGGATCGGATAAAGCTTGCAGGTTCCGGGTTCGGCTCCCAGAATCAGGGGAAAGTACAGATTATATGTGATGACAAAACACACCAGGGCATCATCAAAAGCTGGTCCCCCAGGGAAATAGTCTTCGATTTTCCTCCTGCCATCAAGAGTTCCGCCGGTGACATAAAGTGCCGGGTTCTGGTGAAGGTTTCCAGCCTGGAGTCTGATCCCGTCAACTATTCTTTCAAGGCTCCTGCAAAACCCAAGGCAACTCCGGAAGAAGAACCCTCGAAAAGCCACCAAACAAACGAGGACAACTGACCAGTATGCAGGTGTCCGAGAGGCACTATACCGGCAATGACCCTAAATAACTTGAATAATAATCTGGGGGGATGAGGTTGAACGAAAGGATCCTGAAAAACATTCTAAGCAAGAGTCGTCTGGCGGAAAGGCTTTCCCGGCTCAGCCAGGTTACCCGCTTTAACCGTGGCGGTGAAAAGGAAGAATGGAACATAACCAGTTCCTTCGAAAAGATAGAAGAATCACTATACGACTTCAATCTCCACCTGGGGATGCTGGCCAACCAGCAGGATATCACTCCTCAGGAAATGGAAAGCCTTCTTTTTGAAATCGGCGAGGATTTCCGAAGCATCATATATTACATCCAGTCAATGGCCTATTACGATTACCTCTGGGACATCGAATAGCCTTCCCGGGGAAACCGAAGCAAAATAGTGTCATTGCCATTAAAATCAAAGCAAACGAGGATAACAGGACATGTCCCTGAGAATAAAAATTACCCTTGACGACGGCAGAATTGAAGAAGTAAGGCATGGCACTACCCTGCTGGAAATTGCAAAAAAATGTATCAGTCCAGGGAAATATCCCGTGGTGGGAGCCATGGTGGACAATGTCCTCTGGGATCTCTGGGGAGAACCCCGCACCGACTGCCATGTAAGTTTCATCGATCGCGGTCATCCCGACGGTTACCGTATGATGACCAGGGGATATACCCTGTTGCTGGTGAAGGCAGTACGCGACATATACCCCCGCCGGGGAATAAAAATCATGCACTCTCTTTCCAAGGGTTTGTTCTGCAAGTGGGCCGATGATTCTCTGGTCCGCAAGGAAGAACGGCTGGCCATCGAAAGCCGTATGCGGGAGATGGTGGAAGAAGATCTAAAAATTGAACGTCGGGAGATTAGCCGGGAAGAGGGGATCAGGGTCTTTTCCGAAGCCGGTATGGAAGACAAGGCAAAGCTACTGCAGTTTCGGCAGAAGAAAACCATGAGTGCCTGTACCTGCGATGGCTATACCGACTATTTCTTTGGCCGGCTTCCTCCTTCCATGGGCTACATGAAACAGTTCGAGCTACGGTATTATGCCCCGGGGCTTATTGTCCGGTTTCCCTGCCCCACTCATCCCGACGGGATCCCTCCATATCGGGAACAGCGAAAACTGGCCCGGCTCTATGGCGAATACAAGCGCTGGGCGGAGATTATGGAAGCATCCGATGCTGCTTCATTAAATGAGATCATCATGAAGGGGGAGATTAACGATCTTATCCGGGTTCAGGAAGCTTTTCACGAGAAAAAAATTGCCCGGATTGCCGACACCATAACCAGCCAGCGGGACAGCCTGAAGCTGATCCTCATTGCCGGGCCATCCAGCTCCGGCAAGACAACCTTTGCCCAGCGGCTCAAGGTTCAACTGCGGGTAAACGGGCTTCACCCGGTGACCATATCCCTGGACGATTATTTTGTTGACAACAACAAGACCCCCCTGGACGAAGAAGGCAACTTCGACTTTGATCATATCGATGCCATCGATGTGCCACTGTTCAACGAACATCTCCAACTGCTTTTGATGGGTGAGGAAGTGATGCTCCCACGGTTTGACTTTGTCCATGGCAAGAGGGTTGACAACCATCGAAAACTGCGCCTGGAAGACAAGAATATTCTCCTGGTTGAGGGAATTCACGGCCTTAACGAACGGCTCACGGAAACAGTCCCTCCTCAGAACAAGTTCAAGATTTACATTTCCGCCCTGACCATGTTGAATCTTGACGACCACAACCGAATCCCCACCACCGACACCCGAATTATCCGGCGAATAGTCCGGGACAGCCAGTTTAGAAATCACACGGCCATGGAAACCATCTACCAATGGCCCATGGTGCGCCGTGGTGAGGAACGTTTTATTTTTCCATATCAGGAAGAAGCCGATGAAATGTTCAATTCTGCTCTTATATATGAACTGGCAGTATTAAAGAGCTATGTGGAGCCTCTGTTGCGGGAGATTCCCCATACGGAGCCGGCCTATGCCGAGGCGCTGAGGCTTTTGAGCTTCACCCAGAACTTTCTGGAAGTGGGAACCGACGAGATACCTCCCAACTCAATATTGCGGGAGTTCATCGGTGCCACCTGCTTCTTCAAGATGAAACTGTTATAAACAAGAAAATATATATTATATTTTTAAAGAAGCCTTTTTCAGGGCCGATAATAATCGGGGGAAGAATATTTCCCGATTTCGAACAGGGGAGATGTAAATGGTCATTTCAAATATTATGAATATATCAGATGTTATCAACAATATAAAATCATGCCGGGATATGGGAGATATCCTGAAAATTCTTCGGGAGCACCGGAAAGCCTTTGACTGGAGCCAGGTGGAGCTGATCCTCTACAGCCCGGACCTGCAGGGGTTTTATTTCACCGGCAACGACGGGGATTCCCAGGACGCTCAATTCCGGAAGACACTCAGAGATGTGGCAGAGAATACAATCAGTTTCGAGGATGCAGAAGCTTTAGCAGAAAAAATCCATCAGACCGGGGATTGGCAGGTAAATCTGACTGTTCTGCAGGTGAAGGATTGCTTCAGGGGATACCTGGCCACATGTGGAAATGATGCCGATGTCCGCGGGTGGGGCCGGGAGATCCTGGGAAATGTTCTTTCCCTGATGCTGGAGCTGTTTGAAGAAATGGCCTGTAACGAAAAGATGACCCTGGAATCAGAAATCCTCAAACAAGAGGCTCTTCGTTCAGCCAATCTTCGACTTCTGGGGGAGATGGTGGGTGGAATCACTCATGATTTCAACAACATTCTCACGGGAGTTACCGGGTTTTCCCAGCTGATCCAGATGCTGGATGAAGACCCCGACACCCAGGAGTCAGTGGCGGACATTCTGACGGCATCGGAGCAGGGGAAGAAGATTATCAGCTTCATTTCCAGAACAAAAAAGGCATCCACCGACGAGGCTCCTGCTCAAATCACCCCGGGAGAGCTTATGACAGAGGCAGCCTTCGGCCTCAGCTCCAGGATTTCTCTGGAACAGCCGGGGACATCTTCTGATGAATTTTTTGCCATCAGGGATAATTCCAACACACAAATCGAAGCTCCCCAAGCCCTGACTCAGTCCCTGCTGATGCATATTTTCAGCGGATTTATCAGTGCCGGGGCCTCATCCATCGAATCCACAGCAGAAATGAAAGGCACCGGAGTGGAGATTTCCATAAGACCGGTTTTCAAGAATAAAGCCAAAATTACTCCTCCAGTTCGTGAGGATTGCCACAGTGCCGGGGAATCTGGAATTGCAGGAATCCTGGCGCGAAAGGCAGGTTTTGAACTGACGGCACATCCCTGGGGCATAACCCTCACAGGCCCGGGCACACCGGCCCCCACAGGGAAGATAGCCCCCGGCCAAAATCTGCTGATCTTTGAGCCGGATCCTGTGCTGGCAAGAATGTACGAAAAACTCTCATCATCGGTCAATGCAACAGTGCATCTGGCAAAAACACCGCAACAGCTGACAACGGCCCTGTCCCAGGGAGAAAAATTCCACCGGGCCTTTGTGGACATAACAGCCCTGGGGGCAGTTTCCCCGGACAAGTTCCCCGGGGATCTGCCGGTAGTAATCGTCACAGGGCTGGGTGCCTGGACGGACTTTTCCCGGCTGGAGGGTATCTTCGTGGCAGATGTTCTTTTGAAGCCCTTTAGTTTCGAGGATTTTAAAAACATCCTTGCCGGGGCATAGATCCCACTGTCAAACCCAGGAATACTGGCTTTCAACCCTCAGGGTCACAGCAGAATCATCCAGTGAAGACAAGGCAACAAATTAACCTTCAGGAATTTGCAACTGTTTGTTTTCGGTTATATAATCGATGAAACCTGATATATTGCAATTGCATCATAAACAGCCAATAACTTGGCACAAGTCCCGGTGAATTTCTGAAGGAGAAAATCCCCAGATTCAGAATTTAAGTTAACTAAAGGAAATAATCTGAAAATTTCTGCCAGATGCATCACACATCTGGCGTGAAAGGGGATTAGGCAATGAGGAAATCTCACTGGAAAACAGTGGCTCTGGTGGCAGTTTTATGGCTCTGTCTGGGGTTATTTTTACCGGGGACCAGCCTTTGGGCCCAGACTTCAAGCTCTGATGTAGCCAACTATATCACCGAGGATGGTCTTGTGCCGGGACAGGCAGTCTGCGCTGCGATTGATCCCGGAGGATGGACATGGATTGGCGCCAGGGTTACCGACGGGGTAGATGTGGCAGGCTTTTCCATAATCGGAGCCGGACGGCGGATAATGTCCTTCAGCAAAGAAGACGGCCTGGTGGGAGATTCTGTTAATGACATAATCTTTGACGAAGAAAACAACCGCATCTGGTTTGCAACATCCCGGGGAGTATCCCGGCTGGACAGCAAAACAGGTCAGTGGAAAAACTTCAACAACACCAACAGCAATCTGAGGGAAAACGAAGTTTCCTCTCTGCTCCTTGACAACGGGAAGCTTATGGCAGCCACCCTGGGAGAAGGAATATTTCTTTTTTCTCCCGGCGAGGACAACTTCTTTGAAGTGAAAAGTCCCTTCAGCGATGTCACCGATATCCTGGTGGATTCCCGGGGCAGACTCTGGGCTTCTTCCCGGCAGGGAGTTGCCTACCGGGAAAAAGATGTATGGGTCACATACACCACCGACAATTCCTCCCTTCAGACAAATCATGTGGATGGGCTTACCGAGGATGTCCAGGGAAATATTCTGGGATCAAGCCAGAAGGGAATTGTTGTCTTTAACGGCATAAGCTGGAGTATTATGGACACCAGCAACAGCCCCCTTCCGGTGGATCATGTCACCTTTGTCCAGGGGACTCCCAATGACGACCTGTGGATTGCCACCTGGGGCGGAGGGCTTGTTCATCTGGATAAATCCCGCAACCTGGTAAAAACCTACAGCCGCAGGAACAGCCATATGCTGGACAACAAAATTTCTGCCTTTGCCCGGGACAGAAACGGCAACTTTTATCTATGCACTGCCAGGGGTGTTACATTTCTGGTGGTGAACCCGGTCCCGGAAAAAAGTGAGAGAATCAGGGTCATCAGCCGGCAGGCTTACCAGTGGACTGACGATGGAGAACCTCAGGTGGATTCCACCGTATCTATGGGAATCGGACGACACCACTACGGCTTTCCCATCTGGGGATGGATAGCTTTCTGGGCAGGGGATGGCTTTGACCCGGTAAATCCTGGGGTCAACCTGCAGGGTGATGTTCAGGGAAACCGGCAGATCCGATTCACCGGGAAGTTTTCACAGGTAAAACTGCTCCAGCAATTCCTGACCGAAGGAGATGTGGTGCGCAATTTCCGGGAAACCCCCGGCGCGACATACCCCTTCCCTTCCAAGATGCCTCCTGAGGTTGCCGCATACCTGAAACCGGGACAGCACATCCCTTCAGAAGATCCAAAGATCCAGGAGTTGGCCCAATCTCTGGTGAGGACAGAATCCCGGGTTGATATGATGCGCACTGCTGAAGATATAATCTATTCAGTACTATTCACTGCAATGCCCTATGATTATTCCAAGGTGGGACGTCACGAGGGCCTGTCCACCAGGGATCCCCGGGAGAGTCTTTATCGCAGTGCCCAGGAAGTTCTCCGGGACAGGACCGGCACCGCATATTCAAAAAACCGCCTGGCCTGCACTCTGCTTCGAAGCGCCGGAATACCTGCCCGGCTGGTGTCTGGCGATGATGCCAACATCTGGGGAGAGGCATACATTGGAGAACGGGGATGGGTCCCCTTCAACACTGAGATGCCTTATTACACCATTGGTGAGGGGCACAGAAACCGGATACAGTTCCCCTTTAACATTCAGGAACCAAATTTCCCGGTGGTATGGGTTTCAGGAACCGATGACAACATCAAGGCCATATCCTGGGAACCTGCCGACGAGGCCACTTTTCACCGGGGAGAAAAGCAGTTTGAAAAGCTGACCCAGACTGAGAATATCACCGATGCAAAAATACTGCTGATTGACCCTTCCCAGTTTGAAACAATCCCCAATGAATCCAGAATCCCTGTGTCTGAAACCCTTTGGATGACCCTGCGGATGGAAGGATCTCACTATACCCTGAAGTTTTACGACAAGTCCAACGGGCGGATCCTGGGACGAACTCCCATCACCCAATACCACAAAACCATGACTGCCGAGGTGGAAGGCCGCCTCAGGATGACTTTCATTCCATCAGATCTGGACAGATACATTGTCCTGAGGATGTTTGAATGGGAGGTTTTTGACCGTTAACCGGAATTTTATCCGTCATCGAGAAACATAAAAGACCCCGTTGTCATGGCGGGGTCTTTTGATATTCTTAAACGATTATTTGTTCAGGTGTTCAGTCGCCGTAGGGCATATGCATCTTCTGGCCGGTATTGGCATTGAAATGGTCAAAGAGGTTGGAGCTCATCTGGGTGCCGTCAATGAAGTTTATGACTTCAAGATAATTGAAAGTGATAACGGGAGTATCCCAGTGATATTTTTCCCGAAATTTTTCCATTATGACCTTGCTGGAAATCCCCTGGTTTTTGAGATCCTCTCCCTTTTCCTCTCTCATGGTTTGAATGGAATCATCGGTCTTGGGGTTGTTGTCAACTCTGGCTCTGGTAATCAGAGTGCCGTTGCCCAAATCGATGGAACCGTTGTTGATGAAAACATCTTCTCTGTGGCTCTTGATCCTTTCACTGGGCAGAGTCCCGACTAAATCAACTATTTCTTTCGGGGGCCCCGGTGCCGGGAGCTTCACCCCTTCTTCCATGACTTTCTGTTTAAGCTCCTGATATTTGCCAACGGCATATTTCCCCGCGGGGTTGTTTGCGCCGAAAGGTGCCTGGGACTGGATATTGAAGTTTGACATATGTTATACCTCCAAAGTATTCTGTAAGAATATTATACTCCCCAATTAAAAATAAATAAACATGTCTTTTGTTAATTGATTGTTAACCTTTTAAAAAAAAATATACCCATATGAAGAATTATTCCAGGGCATAAAGCCAGCCATCGTTGGACCCCACCACCAGTCCTGTCGGGGTGATGCAGGGACAGGCTTCAACCGATCCGTTGGTCTTGAATTTCCAGTTAACATTTCCATCAGGACTTATGCTGTAGAGAGAAAAATCATCGCATCCGGTATAAACATTCCCCAGGCTGTCGATGGAAGGGGATGAGCGTACCCAGTAGTTGGTCAGAAGTTTCCATCGAAGCTTTCCATCAAAAGTAAGGTTATAGAAATAATTATCGTGACTGCCGAAGAAAATTCCCCTTTCCCGATCAATGGCCGGGGAAGAATATATCTTGTCACCGGTGCGGAAACGCCATCTCAAGGTGCCGATATGATCCAGGGAATAGAGAAAACCGTCGTCACAGCCAAAATATATGCATCCAGCCCCGTCAATGGCAGGGGAAGAATCGATACTGCCTCCAGCCTTGTAATTCCAGAGGAGTTTTCCACCGGGGGACAGAGCATAGAGAAACTTGTCCCAGCTTCCGAAGTAGATGTTTTCATCGGGCCCCACACAGGGAGAAGAGTTGATGAAATTGTTCACGGTAAATCGCCAGCGCTCCTGCCCCATGGCGTTGACACAATAGAGGTTGCCGTCGTTACAGCCAAAAATGACAGTTCCATTATGCCCCAGGGCCGGGGAAGAGTTGATCTCCCCTCCCAGGCGGGTACGCCACAACCCCTTGCCATCAAAATCCACCCCGTATATGTGGCTATCTTCCGACCCAAAGAAGATCCCTTCGCCTTCAATAATCAAGGGAGTGGAATATACGGCCCCGTCAGTGACGAAACGCCAGTTTTCCTTCCCCTCAGGGGTAACGCAGTAAAGACAGCCGTCATTGGAACCGAAAAAAATGTTTCCGGCAGAATCAACAGTGGCACTGGAATAGATCCGCCCGCTACTTCTGAAACGCCACCGCAGGGCCCCTCTCACTGGCGGAGCCTTGCGGTTCTCACCGGAATGACTGGGCTTCCCCCGAAACATGAACCACTGAGATCGGCCCCGGGTTCCAGAGGATTTTTTTGCCGGAGGTATTTTCCTATTATTATTATCTGCTTTTGCTTCGACTTTCGCCGGAGGCAGAGAAGACTGTTTCTTGACAAATGTATCCCTGAGCTGACCTGATACATTGGGAATCTCCCTGGTATCCTCGGCCTTTTCCATAACACTGGTATCAGTCCCCTGCCCCAGCATGGCGGGTATTGTGAAGCCATCATCAACAGCAGGCTCATCTCCGGGGGCCATCTGCCGGGGTTTTTTCTTTTTTTTCAGGCGATGCTTTTTAGGGCCTTCCAGGGGTTCTTCAAACAGGGCGCGCACCTGCTCATCATTGGGAAATTCATCAGCTCCCGGAGGGGTCTGCTCCACAGGATCCGGTGGGGTTGCCCTGGCCCTGGGAGTAATTTTTGATGCAATCTTGGATATACTTATTCCCACAGGGCCGAAAGGTACCGTGGGGAATCGTCTTGGCTTCACATCCCGAGGAGGTTCATCCTCCGGAACCGGGGTATCTTCCTTCTGTCCGTTTTTCTTCAACGAACCGGACTTGATCTTGTCAAAGAGCTGATTGGCCCTTTTTGACTCGTCTATCTTCAGGCTCCCCTTCTGAATCTCCTCAACCTTGCCCTGGCTGATTTTCTTCAATTGGGGCTTTATGCTGACAGGCCCCGGAGGTTTTTGTGGGGCAGGCGACTCTGCCGGTTCACCGGGAATATCCTCGGCAACTTCACCTTTTACCGGTGGAACTTGATGAGGGACAACTCCCACCGGAGGCGCATCCTCATTTTCTCCGGGAGCGTCAATGTTTACCAGGAGGTTTTCCAGTTCCGATGCCAGTTTCTTCCCGTCTTCCTTCTGAATCTTGCTGATTTCCTTGTCGGGCTTATATGAAGGCACCCGTTTTCTGCCCTTTATGGTGGCAAGGGCATCAGACAGGTCCAAGGCCCCGGTGCCCCGAAGCTCCAGCATATCTCTCATCTCATCCACATTGTCAAAACGGTGGCCGGGATTAAACTTCAGACATTTGTCGATGACAAAGGCAACTTCTTCACTGACCTTGGACATAAGATCCCGAACCGGCGGAAAGCTGAAAGGCGCATCCAGCTGGGGATCCCTTCCGGTGACAAGATGATGCATTGTAGCGCCCAGGGCATAGATATCCGAGCGGGGATCAACCCGTCCCCGGTATTGTTCCGGGGGGGAATATCCCTGGGTGCCGATCATGGTTCCCTTGGCTTGGGGATTGAATATTCGGGCAATGCCGAAATCGATGAGAAAAACCCGGTTCTCCGGGGTAATCATCACGTTGGCTGGTTTTATGTCCCGATATATGATGG
>CAYNGH010000085.1:0-13937 GCA_964396845.1 uncultured bacterium
GGAGATGGTTCGTTTTGTGGGGGATGCCTTCCGGCTTCAGAGGGCGCAGTTGTCCAATTCCCGCAATGAGCTTTATAATGCTGTCACCCGGATAGTTGACAGCCTGCATAAGGTGGCATCCAATACATCGGACATATCCATGGAAACAGGCCGGCTGGCCGGGGATAACAGCCTCAGGGAAACTTCCCTGTTAATCAGCATTGAAGACGGCCTCTCCACCGTGGCGGAGTCCCTCAGGAAAAGCGCCGGGGACAGCCGGGAGTTATCCGGTGCGGTGGTGTCCTCCAGTGCGCAAATTGGCGAGATTTCCCGGTTTGTTGACGACATTGAGGAAACTGGATCCAATGTGGAACTGATTGCATTAAATGCCAGGGTGAAGGCAGCCCATTCCAGGGAAAAAGGCGCCACCATGGGAGTTCTGGCGGAATCGATCCAGAAGGTTTCTCTCCAGTCCCTTTCTCATGCCACCAGTGTGGCGGAGATCCTTCAGGAGATATCTGTTACCACGGGGCTTTTGAAGGAGCATATCACCGGCGGTCTGGAGCAGAGGGAAAGCCTTGTGGAGGAGCTTCTCACCAGTATGGATGTCCTTTTGGAAACCCTTCGTTCGATTAACCAGGAGGTGCGGAGCAATCTGCGCAGACTTGATGAGCAGGGAGGCTCCCTGTCGGCAGAGATTGATGGAAGTGTAGGCCGGGTGGAGGTTCATCATCGTTTTTCCCGGATGATTGACGAGATTGACGGTGCCATGGAAATGATTGAAAATGAGTCCCGGGGCCTGGTGGCAGAATCAGGGGAGGGTTATCAGTCAGAAGAGCTGGAAGCCATGGCCTGTCGATATACTATGGAAGCAGAACGGAGGATCCACAAGAACACCACCAGCGGGGCCGATAACGTTTCCACCCATGAGATGGAGGATGTTTTTTTCGACTTTTCCACTGGGGATGGACTTGAGGATGCTTCGACAGATTCCCCCGCGGAAGATGAACTGGGAGATAATTTCGAGCTGTTTTAAAATAATTAGTCTGGGAGGTTGGTCCTGATGGGCAGAATCGTATTTGAAAATAATGACGGCCAGGGATTGCTGACTATGGAGGAAGATATCTCTGTGGGAGATGCTTTTCTTCTCCGGAAGGCCCTGGAAGATTCCCTTCACAACTGCAGTCGGCTGATAATAAGACTTGATGATCTTGCCAGTGCGGATTTATCGACCCTTCAACTGCTTGTTTCTGCCCGCAAGAGCTTCCAGAAGGCAGGCCTGGAAATCAGGGCCGACGGCGACATTCCTCCAGTATTCAAGGCCCTCGTGAATGATGCGGGTTATTCCCATCAGATGAAATGGTTTGAATAATTACAGATAGGTGGGAGAACTATGGGAAAAACAATAATGACGGTGGATGATTCCGCCAGTGTAAGACAGATGGTCAGCTTCACCCTGAAGAAGGCAGGCTATGAGGTGATTCAGGCTTGTGACGGCAAGGATGCCCTGGGAAAAATCAACGGGGCTTCCATAAATATGGTCATCACCGACCTGAATATGCCCAACCTTGACGGCATCGGCCTGATCAAGAAGATTCGCTCAAACTCGGCTTTCCGGTTCATTCCCATTATAATGCTGACCACTGAATCCCAGGACTCAAAAAAAGCCGAAGGGAAATCCGCCGGAGCCACAGGGTGGATTGTCAAGCCCTTCAAGCCGGAACAGCTTCTTGCAGTGGTAAAAAAAGTATTGAAATAAAATCATGGGGGATTCCCATACAGACAGGAGTGATCAAATGTCCATACCTGATGAACACAGCCAGCTCTTCAGGGAGGAAGCCTTTGAACTGTTGGGGGAGTTGGAAAGCTCTCTGCTGGAGATTGAAAAGACTCCCGAGGATCAGGGGCTGATTGGGAAAATTTTCCGGGCAATGCATACCATCAAGGGGTCCAGTGCCATGTTCGGTTTTGATGATATTGCCGGGTTTACCCATGACATCGAAACGGTATTTGACCTGGTGCGGGACGGTCAGGTGAAGATTACCCGGGAACTCATCGATCTCAGCCTCAGTGCCTGTGATCAGATTCATCGGATGCTGGCCGAGGATTCTGACAATTCTACGGTGGATCAGGATAAATGCCATGACCTGATAATCAGATTCCGGGGGTTTATACCCCGGGAAGGCCAGGAATCCGATGAAATCAAACAGGAAGAAACTGAACCTGAAGAGTCCCACCCCGAGGTGACCTGGCGGATTCGTTTTCGTCCTGATCGGGAAATATTCATGTCCGGGACCAACCCGGTATTTCTCCTGGATGAACTCCGGGAGATGGGCCAGTGTCAGGTAACTGCTTTCTGCGACAAGATCCCTCTCATTGAGAAATATGAAGATGATCTTTGTTATACATACTGGGATATCGTTCTGACCACTGATCAGGGAGAAGATGCCATCCGGGATGTTTTCATATTTGTGGAGGATTCCAGCCACATAGAGATAACTGCCATCGACCAGGGAGAAAACCTTCTGGATGATGATCAGGATGATTACAAGCGTCTGGGAGAGATCCTGACAGAAAAGAAGGATGTGGAACCCACCGCAGTCATCAGTACCCTTTCACAGCAGAAACCCATCGGCCAGATGCTGGTGGAATCAGGCATTGCCACGGAGGATCAGGTGCAGGCGGCCCTGTCGGAACAGAACGCAGTAAGGAGCGTCCGATCCCGGCGCAAATCCCTGGATGCCACCACCAGTATCCGGGTGCCATCGGATAAACTGGACAAGCTTGTGAATCTTGTCGGGGAGCTGGTGATAGCCCAGGCCCGGTTGTCCCAGATCTCCTCGGGCAACGGCAACAGCGAGCTGACATCCATTGCCGAAGAAGTCGAACGTCTGTCAGTGGAGTTGAGAGATAATACCCTCAACATTCGGATGCTTCCCATCGGCACCACCTTTGGCAAGTTCCGAAGGCTGGTGCGGGATCTCGCCGGTGAGCTGGGCCGGGAAGTGGAACTGAAAACCGAAGGGGCAGAAACCGAGCTGGACAAGACAGTCATTGAAAGGCTAAACGACCCCCTGGTTCACCTTATCCGCAATTGTATCGATCATGGTATCGAAGATCCCTCCACCAGAAAAAGCATGGGGAAGCCGGAAAAGGGAACGGTTCTATTATCTGCCATGCATTCCGGGGCCGAGGTGCATATCCGCATCCAGGATGACGGTGCAGGTCTTGACCGGGACAGGATTCTGGAAAAGGGCCTTCGGCTGGGACTTGTGAATCCCGGCGAGGAGCTTTCCAGAAAAGAGATATTCAGCCTTATTCTGCAGCCGGGTTTTTCCACCAATGAACAGGTGACCAGCATATCAGGCCGGGGAGTGGGTATGGACGTGGTGAAAAGATGCATTGAATCTCTCCGGGGATCCATCGACATCGACAGCACTCCTGGCACCGGGACTGTCATTACCCTGAAGCTTCCCCTGACCCTGGCAATTATTGAAGGACTTCTCGTCAGCATCGATGAGCGTTATTTTGTCCTTCCCCTTTCTTCGGTGAAGGAATGTGTGGAGCTGACAAGGCAGGACATCAGAAATGCCCATGGCCGGAATATTGCCAATGTCCGGGGGGACCTGGTCCCTTATATCCGCCTTCGGGACAGTTTCAACATGAATGCCGGAAGCCTGGAGATTGAACAGGTTGTGGTAACAGTTCAGGATGATCGTCTTGTGGGGATCGTGGTGGACAATGTGGTGGGACAGCACCAGACCGTGATAAAATCCCTGGGACGAATATACCGGGATGTCCGGGGTGTATCCGGGGCAACTATTCTGGGGGACGGCACTGTGGCCCTGATACTGGATATTTACCAGCTGGTTTCTGATGCCCAGATTGAGGAACGGAGTCTTCATACAGCGTTGACATGATGAAACATGATATTAATTATTCGGGGATGCAGGTTGGGGGGGAAATAGAGTCCCGTCAGAGGTGATACAAGATGAAGCAGTTATCCGGGGAAATGAGTGTTGTCCCATCGCGGATAAAATCCATGCCCAACAGGTTGTTCAAGGAGTTCAGTGAATTTATCGAATCCCGGCTTGGAATAAAAATGCCCCCCTCCAAGAAGACCATGCTGGAATCGAGGCTTCAGAAGAGGATCCGTCAGCTGGGACTCGATTCCTATGAAGACTATTACAACCATGTGTTCAACGGCCATGACAGCAATGACGAACTGATTCTGATGATAAACATGGTCACCACCAACAAAACCGATTTCTTCCGGGAGCCGGCCCATTTTGATTACCTGTTGAACAATGCCCTTCCAGTCTTGCTGGAAATGCAAAAATCCCACTGCAAGCGCTTGAGGATCTGGAGCGCAGGCTGTTCCACCGGCGAAGAGCCTTATACCATGGCAATGGTCCTTTCTGAAGTTTCCCGGGAATTGGCCGGCTTCTCCTTTTCCATACTGGCCACGGATATTTCCACTAAGGTGTTAAACCATGGCATTCAGGGAATATATTCCATGGACAAGGTTGAGCCGATTCCCTTGAATCTCAAAAAGAGATACCTTCTGCGAAGCCGTGACAAGAAGAAGAATCTTGCCAGGGTTGTCCCGGCTCTCCGTCAGAAAGTACAGTTCCGTCGGCTGAACCTCATGGATAGTGATTTTGGCATCAGGGATCCCCTGGATGTTATATTCTGCCGTAATGTTATTATTTATTTTGACAGGCCCACCCAGGAGAAACTCCTGAACAATTTCTACCGGAACCTGATTCCCGGCGGATATGTATTCATGGGGCACTCGGAAACCCTTAACGGACTGAGGGTTCCTCTGGTTCAGGTTGCTCCCACCATATACCGAAGGATGCAGTAACATACAATGAACAGGCCGTATCTTGAGCAGGAGATAATGCATCTCAACCCCGGAGAGCTGTTTGTTCTCCGGGAGCCTTGCATTATCACCACAGTGCTGGGATCCTGTGTGTCGGTGGTGTTTCACAGTTTCAGGCTGAAGGTGTCTGCCATAAATCATGCGGTTCTGCCCAGGGGAAAGGATTTGAGGGATGGTGAGAATCAGTATAAATTTGCCGATTTATCCCTGGCCTATATGATGAACACCTTTACCCGAATGGGGATAAAAAAGAATGAAACAGTGGTCAAACTATTCGGGGGCTCTGATCTTTTCCGCTTCAACCAGGGCCGTAATGGTACTTTGAAAATCGGCAGAAATAACATTCGGGCGACCCTCGAACTGCTGGAGGTGAGGGGGTATTCTGTGGCAGCCTGCGATGTGGGAGGGGGCCGTGGACGCAGGATTTACTTCAACACTGAAAACGGAGAAGTAATTGTGAAGCGCCTCAAATCAGGGGAGAATCCAAATATTCCCACACTTAAGGATTGTCGGGATTATCTGGAAGAACTCAGGATTAATCCGGGACAAGATAATCTGTCTGTATTGAAAGGTGAGAAAAAATGGCAAGCAAAATAAAAGTTATAGTTGTTGATGATTCCGCGGTGGTTCGGCAGACCCTTTCTGAGATATTGGGTTCCGACCCAGAGATAGAAATAATCGCCACGGCATCGGATCCTTATGTTGCCGCCAGCAAAATCAACAGAGAAGTTCCCGATGTAATAACTCTGGATGTGGAGATGCCCAAGATGGACGGGGTGACTTTTTTGAAAAAACTGATGTCCCAGCATCCGATTCCCGTGGTGATGTGCTCCAGCCTGACGGAAAGGGGCTGTGAAACCACCCTGAAAGCTCTGGAATACGGTGCAGTGGAAATAATCACAAAACCCAGGCTTGGGGCAAAAAAATTCCTGCAGGAGTCTAAGATCCAGATCATAGATACAGTTAAGTCCGCAGCCAGGGCAAGGGTCAGCAAGATATCCCCCTCTGCAGGCCGTTCAGTTGCCCCGAAACTTACTGCAGATGCGGTTATTCCCAAGGTGAAAAAGTCCAAGGCTATGATTCAGACAACAGAAAAGATCATGGTGGTGGGGGCTTCTACCGGCGGAACCGAAGCTTTGCGGGTTTTTCTGGAGAGCCTCCCCGGCGACAGTCCAGGGATTGTGATTGTCCAGCATATGCCTGAGAAGTTCACCGCATCCTTTGCAAAGCGACTGAACGAGCTTTGCAGTATTACCGTTCGTGAAGCAAGAGATAATGACTCGGTTATCCGGGGGCATGCCCTTATTGCGCCGGGGAATAAACATACCTTACTCAAGCGAAGCGGTGCCCGGTATTATGTGGAAGTGAAGGATGGGCCTCTGGTGTGTCGCCACCGGCCATCGGTGGATGTCCTGTTCCGTTCTGCCGCCCGATATGCAGGGAAAAACGCAGTGGCAGTTATAATGACTGGGATGGGAGATGACGGTTCCCGGGGAATGAAGGAACTGCGGGATGAAGGCGCCAGAACCATTGCTCAGGACGAGGCAACATCCGTGGTATTTGGCATGCCCAAGGAAGCGATAAAACGGGGTGGCGCAGAAAAAGTAGTTCCCCTGGACCGGATAGCTTCCCAGGTATTGATTTTGGCCGGAGAATAAAAACCCCGGCAGTTTTTACTCTGGCCGGGGGATAATCATTATCGGGGCTTATCTCAGTATCCCTTGCCTCCGGGCTTGTCGCCCCGGACGATGGCTATGCTGGCAGATGCGCCGATGCGGGTGGCTCCTGCCTTCACCATTGCCAAGGCCTTTTCTTGATCCCTGATTCCGCCGGAAGCTTTGACTCCCATATATTTGCCCACGGTGCGACGCATCAGGGCAATATCCTCCACAGTGGCTCCGCCGGGCCCAAAGCCTGTGGATGTTTTGACAAAGTCGGCCCCGGCCTGCTGGGAAAGCTGACATGCCTTAATTTTTTCTTCATCAGTGAGAAGCGCGGTTTCCAGGATCACCTTTACAATCCGGCCCTGGGCCGCTTCCACCACTGCTTCGATATCCCGCTGGACAAGCTGGTAATCGCCGGCTTTCAAGGCTCCCACATTTATCACCATGTCAACTTCGTCAGCCCCTGCAGCTACTGCATCCCTGGTTTCCATGGACTTTACCACCGTGGAATTTGCTCCCAGGGGAAAGCCGATAACCACACAGGTCTTTACCGGTGAACCTCTTAAGGCTTCGGCAACAGTAGGAACCCAGGTGGGGTTGACACAACAGGAGGCGAAGTTGTATTCCCGGGCTTCACTGCAAAGCTTCAGGATCTGTTCCCTGGTGGCGTCAGGTTTGAGGAGGGTGTGGTCAATCATGGCTGCCATCTTGGTGTCCACCGGGGCAACTCCCGTGGAGGCAGAAACCCGCTGGGCTCCCTGGTCAATAACCTGCTGGACCTTGTCGGTGGCAAGATTGACACAAAGTCCGCAACCGGAACAGTCGCCGTTGGATTCGTTGGAGCAACCCGATGAGGGAGGGATTGTGGAAGCTCTAATGACAGGCTGGAACCCCTGGTTATTATCGCTGGTCTTCGCACAGAGCCTGGTCACCTTCACCCCGTAGCTTTCAATTTCTGAGATCATCTGGGATGCTTTTCTGCCCATGGCGCCGGGTAGTTCATCCATGGCATCAAGGGCCCATACTTCAACCCCTGATTTCAGTGCCCATACACATGAGGCGATATCAAAACGTTCTGTCATAAGACCTGCCAGCCGGGACAGGGAATCAGTCCCGCACATCAGCAGAACCACAAGGCCGGCATTGGCCAGGGCGGATCTGCAGTCATCGGGAGTATGACAGCTGATGGAGGAAGCTCCCTCGAAGTTCAGCCTGCGGGCATCGCCGTTGACAGCTACCGTCACAGAAAAGTTCGATGAACGCAGGTGGCGGACCGCTGATTCTATCAATGCCGGGCCGACGGTGGGAGAGCCTGCCAGCAGAAGCGCAGTGCGGGTTTTTGTGCCTCCTGCCGGTACCCTTGGCGGGCCGGAGGCAGTTGGAGAATTGTTAATCTCCATGGAATCCATCACTTCCCGGGTTATCTTTTCAACAAGGCTTTGAAGCTCCACTTGATCACCTCTAAAATCTTGGGATATTGAAGGGAAATCTCCTCGACTGGCAGTAAATATTCTTTCCCTCTGCTTAATCTCCCTTTTTGAAGTGAAAAAAACATAAAGGAAATAAGCAGTCGGCAAAAAAATATATATGAGGACAGGTGGGCCCCGGTAAGCCTGCCACAATAAGAACAAGTCCCCAGGAGGCTTCTTATGGCCGCCATCATGCGAGAATCCGTCAAGGATACCCTTGAGAATCTAATCGAGCAGTTCTCAGATGTTTACTGTTTTTACCGGGAGCTTATCCAGAATTCCCTGGATGCCGGCACAAACCGGGTTGATGTTTACCTCGAATTCATCCCTGACCGGGATCGGGAAGATCACGGGGTTATGGTCATTCATGTCGATGATTATGGAGAAGGGATGAATCGGAACATCATCGACAACCAGCTTACCAGACTCTTTTCATCCACCAAGGAAAACGACCTGACCAAGATCGGCAAATTTGGCATCGGATTTGTGTCGGTGTTTGCCATCAAGCCTGACGCGGTGAATATTGACACTTCCCGGGACGGCGAGGACTGGCGGATCCTGTTTCAAAACAAAGAAGAATTTCACCGCCTGCGCCGGGATTATCCCGTGGACGGCACCAAGATCCAGATCTACAAAACCTGCGAGAAGCGCTTCTTTGATATTTTTCTCCAGAGATCCAGGGAAACAGTGATCCTGTGGTGCAAGCATTCGGAAGCAGAGATTTATTTTCAGGACGAGCTGGTGAATCAGCCTTACGATGTGGAGTCCTTCTGCAAAATTCACCGGTCAGAGCCGGCGGGAGAAGTAGTGGCGGGATATACCCGGGACAAGAACCCCTTTTTTGGTTTTTATAATCAGGGACTTACTCTGGTGGAAGGAAACAAGGAGTTTTTCCCCGGCATAACTTTCAAGATCAAGAGCAAATACCTTGAACATACCCTGACCCGGGACAATATCCGGGAAGATGAAAACTACTGGAAAGCCATGGATCTCCTGAATCGGATTGTCCAGGAGGATCTGCCGGCAATGCTTTTTTCCGGCATCCAGGATGAACTTGCGGGAAACCAGCAGGAAACTCCGGAATACAGGAAACTTCTGGGTTATGCCGGCGATTACCTCTCTGATGGGTCAAGGCTTCCCGCCCGGTGCAGGGATGCCAAGATAGCCCGGACCACATCAGGCAATTATATGACGGCAGGCCAGCTTATGGAGCTTCAAAGGGAAAAGGAAATCCTGTATGATTACCGGGCCAACCCTGTCACCGAGGCCCTCGAGAAGAACCGGCGTCGTGTGGTTCTGGCCCGGGAAGACTCGGCCCTGCTGGATCTTCTCAAGAAACTGTCATCTCATCGGGATGAAAGCCCCAGGGTCTTCCGGGCATCGGATCGTTACTTCATTCCCAGGCTTGTGGAAGTGAAGGATCATAGCGAGGATCACAAGAAAATCTTAAATGTAGTGTCAGGGCTGAACCGCAGGATGAAAAACTCCACAGAACCCATCCGTTTTGCACATTTTGATTATCCCGACTCCGCCATCGAAGACCGGGTATATGTTCTGCAGGAGGAACCGGGGGAGCTTTCTCCCATGTCGGAGTTAGAAGAAGGCAAGAATCTGTTTAAATCCTTCTTCTCATTGTTTTCCCGTCATCGTTCCCTGATTCTTAATGTCAAGAATCCATACATTGAAAATCTCCTGTCCCTGGCCGGGGTGGATTCGGAACTGGCGGGATACTTTCTGGCTAAACTGCTTTACATGGATGACGGCATTGATACTGCCACTGATGGAGCCCTGGTGAATATTTCCCTGGACAGGAGGTCCCTGTAATGGCCCAGCTTAATACCCTTCTTGAGGATCTTCGTTCCGAGGCTGAATTTGACTCTGTAGGACATTTTTCCCTGGACAAGAAAACAGCCCGGGAAAAAATGAAAACAGACCAGCTTATTGCTCCCCATTATTATGTGCTGGAAATAATTCAGGCGGCGGTGGCCAGCGGTGCTACAAAGATTGATGTATATCTTGACGCCGATGACTGCATCATTACCTTTGACGGCGAGCACTATACCAGGGAGGATCTGGATAATCTCTATTCCAGCCTTTTTGTTTCCCAGAAGGACCTGTCCCTGGAGCGATTCCGGGAGCTGGCCATCGGCATCAACTCAGCCCAGGCTCTCAATCCTGCTTTCATATCGGTGGTTTCCGGCGACGGCACTGACACCGTGGCAATGCAGGTTGTCCCCGGCCGGGAAGACACCTTTGTGGATCCCGGTGAAGTTCTCAAGGGAACCCGGATTCATGTCCGGGAACGGGTATCCTGGAAAGTAGCCTCCAAGTTCTTTTCCAAATATATTACCCAGCAGTTACCCACCGAGGCCAAGGTCATCAGGGATCGCTGTATTCACTGTCCCTTGCCTATAATGATCAACGGCAGGATTGTGAATCCACAGGATGGGAAAGACCTGGAAAATGTCCTTTGCAAGGTGGAGTTCAATACTGATTCTGCCCGGGGTGTCCTGGGGATTCCCCGGATTCCTTCGGATCTATCCCGTCTGGAGCTGGTCAAGTGGGGAGTGTCCATCACCACCAGGAATCTGCGCCTTTCATTCATCCCCATGACAGGAGTTGTCCACGGTAACGGCCTTATCAAGAACGCATCCCAGTCGGATATTGTGGAAAACGAGATTTTCAAGCAGGTTCTGTCGGAGGTGAAGGATTCCATTGACCAGGTGATTATTGCCCTGGCCGATGATTATGTTGAAAATAATGCAAAATACGACATGCATCGACGGCTTATGGCCAGAGATTACCTGTTGGAGGTCATCGAGGCCCGTTTCCGGGCAGTCAAATATAAGGGAAAGTCGCCTCTCCTGACAAGGCTGGCATCGGTGGAACTTTTTGAAACCACCGGGAAGAAGCTCACCAGTCTTGAGGTTCTCACGAACCAGATGAAAAAGCTGGGGTATTTGCCATTTTCCAGGAAATATTTTCATCAGCCCCATCCCGACGGGCTTGTGGTGTTGTATGCTGATGACGAGAAAAAAGTCAACTTCCTGGGAAAGGTTTTCTCATCGCGGATTCGCAATGTGGAGGAGGATTTCTTCCGCATTTACATCAAACAGAAAGCCGAAAAACAATGGGAAGCCCGCCGGGGCAACAAGCCGGCCCTGTTTTTTGACCCTGCGGTTCGGTGGCAGTTTGACCGGAATGGGATCTCCGGCGAAATGGGGTTGACCCTGCGGGATCCTGATAACTTCTGCAGGATAAGATTTTATAAGGGTTTTGGGCTGGTAGCCAGAAAATCCATGGAACTGGGAGGACTTTTCTTTGATGCCGTGGTCAATAACGACAGCCTGAACCCCACATATACCTTTGAAGATGTGGAAAAAGACCAGGTCTTTGATGAAACCCTCCGGGAAATTCTCCGACAGGCTCCGGCTCTGTATCTGGAGATGGCCCGTTCTTACAGGGACAGCAGTGGATCTTTTGAAGGCCGGGGGAATATCATACGCCGGCATCTTTTAAGCTGGGTAAACTATGTGCTGGGGCCCGGCTCCGACAAACCCATCCGGGATGACTCAACAGGGGCATCAGATCAGAAAGATCCGGAAACGGCACAGCCCGAAGGCCCCCTCACAGTGAAAATTATTGATGAGAAGTTTCCCGGCGACAACTCCTGGGGGGAGGATTCCCCCGGGGAGCATGTTTCTTTTACCCGGCGGTTATCTCCCGGCATTGAGGTGAGGAAGATAACCTTTGACGAGCCGGCCCTTACGGATCTCTGGAAGGATTTACCTTTGTTCCCCTGTGTATCCGGTGAGCTGGCGAGCCTCAGGGATCTGGAAAAAGACATGGAAAAATTTCAGATGGTGGCCTATATACGACAGGCTTCACCGGGGCCCCGACTGGATGAGAAGATTGTTGTGGTGGCAGAAGCCGGAGAAGAGGAGATCCTTCGAAAATATTTTGGTCTGTTCAAGGTCATAAATTATGAGAAGGGACTGCAGGAAGAGCGCAACTCCATTGAACATCTGAACAGACCCTGTCAGGAAGCAGTGCTGGACAGGGAGGCAATCCTGAAGGTCCCGGTGGATACTGACGGAATCACCGGTGAAGTGGGAATTCTCCCGATGGAGGATGCTTCCGGTTCTTCCGGAGTAACAACTCAAAGTTACCGGGACAGCCGGCTCAGGGTGAAGATCCTCAAACGTCACCGTTTCATCATGAACAAGACTGCAGGCATCACTGCAAAAAACGCGGTGGCGGTGATAAACTTTGACTGGCTCAATACCAACCAGGCCTGGACCGATGTGGTGGAGGACAGCCTGTGGAACCGGGTTGTGGACGTCCTCAGGGAGGGTCTGGCTTCCCTGGCTTTAAAATGCCTGAACAGCTTTGGCGAACTGGGGACAGCTCAGCCTGATGCCATGAAGTTTCTCAAAGAATTTGTCCTGAATCATCAGGATCAGATAGCAACTGACCGCCGGAAATGGCAGGAGTCGGAGTTTTTCCGGAAACTGTTGCCCATCCCCTTGTTTCTGACAGTAAACGACAGCTATGTATCCATAGAACAGCTGGAAGAAGAAAAAGTCCGGAATGGACATGTGGCATATGTGGAGCCTTCCTTCAAGGTTGAATCCCGGCAGGATCGCCTGATTCTCAGGGCTGATTCTGATGATGTGGATCTTATAGTGAAATTGCTGGGGAACAAGGCTGTTAAAAATATTCAGGAAAAACTGCTGGATCGGGAGCTTTCGGAGATTGTTCGAAAGACCCGGGGTCAGGAAGAACCGGAGATACCTGCCGGAGAGGTATTATTTGTCCGGGATATTTCCTCTGGAACGGTTGCCGGCCAGATTGGCCTGATGCACTGGAAGTATGCTCCCTCCAACAACATGAGCGTTGTCCGGTTCTACCGGCATAAGGTGCCGGTGATTCAACGGCTGGTAAGCCTGGGACTGCAGGTGAAGGCCGCGGTAAACTGTGATGAGCTGACGGTCAACCGCCAGTGGTCCAATGTAGCCGAGGATGACAAGTTCTCCGGTGTTGTGGATGTTCTGGAAGAATCCATTGAAATGCTGGTGGAAGAGCTGGCGGACAGTTTTGACAGCCTGAGCGATGAGGTCCGGGAAGATGGCCGTCTTCATCTGGTTGCCTACATCACCGGCCGTTATCGTCGTTTTGCCGATGTGACCGATGCTCCGGCCCAGTCCCTGGGGGGACGGATTGCCAGAAAGCCATTATTCCCTGCGCTGGGGGGCAAAAGTTTGAGCCTGATGGATATCATCGGGTTTTATAAGAACTTCGGCAAGCTGTTATATGTCCCCCGCTGGACTTCCCGGGTTCCCCTGGATGATGATCGGGTTGTCATTGTGTGCGGAGCTGATATGCTGGAGTATTTGAGGAAGATGTTCGTTTACTGCAGTGATTATTCCAGCCATCTGGATGCCGAGGAGAAAGCCCGCAAAACAATGGATGACAGTGAGGTCAGGAATCTCAAAGTGGAAGGATCATCCCTTCTGAAGGTGGAGATTGATGGATCGGGTCTTGCGGGGGAGCTGGCTCTTCCAATGAAAGAGAGTAACCGGGAGAATGTGAAGTTCTGCAAGAAGAAGGTTTTAGTGGTGGAAAAACCCCTGTATCCAGGCTCATCGGTTATCGGCGTTATTAACAGCAATCAGTTCTTTGTCAATGACGCTTTCACCGATGTGGAGCTGTATTCCCGGGAAAAACGGGTGCTCATGTCCGGAGTGAAACAGCTTTATTCCAATCTTGTGGAGAGTTTTCTAAGGGAAACCGACACCCGAAAACTGGGGATTTCTCATCGGTATCTGCTGAAGTTTTATTATCAGCAGAAACATACTCTCAGCAGTGAATACCGGGTAATGGATGATCCCCTGGAAGAACGGATTACTAATCTTGCTCTGTTGCCCATAACCGACGGGA
>CAYNGH010000086.1:0-13845 GCA_964396845.1 uncultured bacterium
CCACCAGGAAAACAATGTGGCCACAAGAATCGGCTTGTGGAGAGCCGCTGCCCTGATATTCGGAAGAAACTTCTTTCTGGGAGTCGGGCCGGGAAACTTCGGCATCACATACCTGCCCCTGCGCCATCTGGAACCGGTAATTGTCCGCAACCGTGTGGCCATGCCCAGTTCTTCCCACAACCTCTTCCTCGATATTGCCTGCAGATCCGGAGTCTTCGCTCTGATTTCCATGCTGGTTTTTATCGGATTCCTGATATTTTCCGCCCACCGTTATTTTGGCAGGGCAGGCAAAAAAAACAACACCCGTTACATACTGGCGGCGGGATACGGTGGAACCCTGGCGGCATATTTCGCTCATCATCAGGCGAGTTTTCCCACCCTGCCCTCGGAGCTTCTCTTCTGGATCAGCGCTGCATTCTGCCTGGTTCTGGCCCTGGAAAAGCGAACACAAATGCTCCCTTCCATGGACAAACCCCCTGCCTTCAAACCCTTTGACTACCTGGCCATAGGAATCCTGGGAATCGCTGTCCTTTTGACAGTTTTTACCTGGGGCCAGAAAACCCTGGGGGAATATTATGCCCAGCGGGCGGAGGGAGGCCGGCAGACCCTTGGCAGTGCTGTGATGAGGCCGGAAAAAAGAGGGGAAGTCTTCAAGGAGTCATACTATTATTATGGCCGGGCGGTAAAGCTGGATCCAAATAACCAGGAATACTGGATCCGCCTGGGCAAGATGCTGGAGAGCTACTCCTACTCCCTTGAAGACCAGGATCTTCTCAGGATGATTGTAACCCAGAGTGAACAGGCATACCTTACAGCCATCGCTCTGGAGCCGGGCAACCCTTATCCCCATGCGGATCTGGCAAGGCTTCTGAACCGCTTCGGTCTTGTTGAGCAGGCAGAACAAAACATCCGGCAGGCAGTCCGCCTTGATCCATACAACCCCATTCTGGCCACTCAGGCGGCTATCATTTATCAATCTGCAGGAAAAATCCGCCGGGCTGAAAGGCACTTCCGCCGGGCCATCTGGCTTTATCCCATAGGCCCTGACGGATACGGCAATCTGGGTATATTTTATTTTAACCACAACAGGTATGACGAAGCCCGAAAAATGTTCAGCGAAGCCCTGGAACGGGACAGGGACAACAGCCGTTATCAGGATTACATGCACAAAATCGACAGTGTCTTGCAGGAGAAAGAAAATCACCGTTAAATTCGGAATTACTGGATGTAGGACAAATATCCCGCAAGGAGTTTCCCTTGGAAGACTATCATTATATCCTGCAGTGGCTATGGATTGCCGGTGCTTTTGCCTTCGGCTCAATAATCGGCAGTTTTCTGAATGTATGCATATACCGCCTTCCCCCCAGGGTTTATTTTTTTGATGATGTCTTCTACCCTGCCACCACCGGTGACCTTCTCTCAGATATAAAGGATCTCTGGGACACTACCTTCGGCACATTTTTCCACAAAAAAAAAGAAGCAGAACTGGCTCTGCTGGAGCCTTTTCTATATGCAGAAACCCTGTGGAGCCTGCCCATTGTTCCTGAATCTGCAGTAACCATGGGGATTGTTCACAATTTTAATCTTTTTAAGGAATTTTTCCACGAACCCCTGTCGGTCAACAAGCCAGACCGTTCATTTTGTCCCCGGTGCAAAAAACAGATCAGCTGGTGGATGAATATCCCGGTGTTCAGCTGGATTTTTTTAGGCGCCCGCTGTTACTATTGCAAAGAAACCATCCCCATCCGATATCCCGTCAATGAAATGCTCTCGGGGGTTCTTTGTGCCGGGCTTTTTCACATTCATGGCGTGGATAATTTTCCTGTCTTCATCTATTATTATGTTCTATGTGCCCTTTGTATTGTGGTGTTTTTCATAGATCTGGACAACTGGCTTATCCTTGATGAAACCACCATTCCTTTCACCCTGGCGGGATTTGCAGGCTCCCTGTTTGTGCCTGCGGTGTTTTTTCTGCCTGCTCCCGGAATGGCTGAACTTTTTCTTTTTTCGGGAAAAACCCCGGCCCTGTTCCAGTGGTTCATCAACATGGATCAGGCCACCCCGGCGTGGCTTCATCCCCAGAGCCTGTTATACTCACTGATGGGGGCGTTTTTGGGTTTTGCCGGGTTTTATTCCATTGCAGTCATCGGGACACTTTTGGCCAAGAGGGAAGCCATGGGGGGCGGTGACATAAAGTTTGCCATGCTCATGGGCGCTTTTCTGGGGCCCCAGAAGGCCCTCCTGGCATTTTTTCTGTCGGTGCTCCTGGGAACTTTCATAATGGTTCCGGGGATGCTCCTGGGCAGAAAAACCAGCAAGGACCAGGTTCCCTTCGGCTGTTTTCTGACCATTGCCACCGTGGCGGTAATATTTTTTGGAGATAAGCTGATTCAGCTCTATTTCAGCTGGCCCATTCTCATAAACGGAGGCTTTTAACCCTTGGACAAGGAAAAACACGACAATCCCCCGGCAGAAGAAAAGCCTGCCGGGGATCCCATCAGCATCAAACCCGGTGAATCGCCATCTCCCGAGCCGTCATCCAATGAAACCTCGGGGAACTGCCAGGATCAGAACCAGAGCCAGGCCTCCGCTGACACATCCTGGGAACAGCGTTTTCTTTATCCTGCGGTACTTCTGACGGGATGCGCCGGGATTGTTCTGGAAATCGGCCTGACCCGGATCTTTTCCATTGCCCTTTGGCATCATTTTGCTTTTCTGTCCATATCCATCGCCCTTCTGGGTCTTGGCATCAGCGGGGTATTTCTCACATTGTATCCCAAGTTTATGGGACAGGAGCCTTTCGGCAATCTTCATCGTTTTTCGTGGCTTTTTTCCCTGTCGGTGGTGCTGGCCTTCTTCGTCTTCACCCGGCTCCATCTCGATGTTCGAAACCTTCACATCCCGGCAAACTTAATAAAGTTCATGGTTTTTTACCTGTTTCTGGCGCTACCCTTCTTCTTTCAGGGCTGTGTCATGTCAACCCTCATGTCCCGTCGAAGCAGTCTGATACAGAAATTTTACTTTTTTGACCTTATAGGAGCCGGTATCGGATGTCTTCTGGTGGTATTTCTGATACGGCATCTCACCGGTCAGGGGGTCATAATAATCTCCGCCGTAATGGGAGCTTCAGCTTCTCTGATATTCCTGCGCCTATCCCCGGCAAACCACAGAAAAAACTTTTCCGGAGGGATTCTGTATCTGGCGGGTTTAATAATCCTCCTGCCTGCTTCCCCGGGAGTTTTCCCCATACCCCTGCCCCAGGACAAGGCTCTGTATCATTTTGTTCACCAGAGAGATGCCCGCCGGAAGGACACCATATGGAACAGCTTTTCCAGGGTTGACACCTTCACCCCTGTTGGGCAGAAGACCACCTGGGGACTCTCAGAAAAATTCCCCGGGCCCATGCAGGATCAAATCGGCATAACCATTGACGGCGACGGTTTTACATCCATCGTAAAATTTGACGGTGACTGGGAAAAGGTGATATTTCCGGAATACACTCTCAATTCAATGGTTTACCTGCTCAACAGGGACAGGAATGCCCTGATTATCGGATCCGGCGGGGGCATCGATGTGATGGCAGCCCTGAAGCTGGGGACAAAACATGTGGATGCAGTGGAAATAAACCCCGCCATAACAGACCTGGTGACAGGACAATACCGGGATTACTCGGGCCGGTTATTTGAGGATCCCCGGGTATCCCTACACACTGCCGAGGGACGAAATTTCATCAAGCGAAGCCATAAGAAATACGGCCTTGTTTACCTGCCCCTGGTGGATTCCTGGGCTGCCACATATTCCGGCGCATATTCTCTGTCAGAAAATTTTCTCTACACCGTGGAAGCCTTCAGAGATTATTACGACCACGTGGAGGATGACGGTTTCATCAGTGTTTCCCGGTGGGAAAAAGCTGCCGGCAGTCAGCCCCTGCAGACCTTGCGCCTTTGCAGTCTGGCCATGGCCGCCACCGACGGCGACCTCGATCAGTCAGTGGTAATAACAAGCCAGGGAAGACTGGCCAATTTTATAGTCAAGAAAGGCCGACTCAACAAGGAAGAGCTTGAATTAATATCGGATTTCTGCCAGTCCAGGGGGTTCTCGATAATCTATATGCCGGGAATGGATGCTGATTTTCTGCCCCTGCTCCAGAGAGCCCGCTGGAAATCCTTTTTAGACGAATTTCCCCTGGACATATCTCCCGTCACCGACGATCGGCCCTTCTTCTATCTGACGGATCGCTGGCGTTACATGGGAGTATATCTTTCCAATACCCTGCACCGGGGAGCTCCCTTCCCCATCGTCTTCACAATTGTATTCATCATTATATTATTCTCCCTGATTTTCTCCACAATTTTCATTCTTCTACCCCTGAAAATCAAGGGCCGGGGAGATTTTTCCCGGGGAAAATCCCTGGGATTCCTGGCATATTTTTCTCTCCTGGGGCTTTCTTTTATGCTCTTCGAAATCACTCTGATGACCAAATTCACCCTGTTTCTGGGCAACCCGGCATACTCTTTGTCGGTGATTTTATTCTGTCTTCTCACCTTCACCGGGATCGGCTCGTGGATAAGCTCCATCTCTTCGACCCCCCCGCCGGTGACTGTCCGCCGGGCAGTGATGATCCTGTGCGGTATCGGAGTGATATATTACATATTCCTCGACGGCATTCTCACGGGCCTGCTGGCAGAACCCCTGTGGATACGGGTATTAATCTCGGGACTGCTTATGGCCCCTGCAGGGGTCTGCATGGGAATGCCTTTTCCCCTGGGACTGCGCCGTCTTTCAGAGGTAAACCGGGATATGATACCCTGGGCCTGGGGAGTCAACGGCAGTGCATCGGTGCTGGGATCCATTCTGGCCCTGGTATTTGCCCAGGCTGTCGGTTTCTGGCGCACTCTTCTTCTGGCTCTTATTCTTTATCTGGGAGCCGTGGCAATTATGGGCCACCTCTGCTCCGGGGAGAAATCTGCAAAGAAATCCGCTTAACAACAGGCCGTTGAAGGAATACAAAGCCCCCGGTACCGACTTATGACATGAGCCTTCAAAGTAGCTTAGGAAAACTGTCCTATGTCGGGGATATTCTTAAGAGGTTAACTTTTCATTGCCGGTATTCTTCTTGAAGGAATAGTTTCCTGACATATCGAATGGGAAAGCCACATAAGAAGTAATCTCCTAAATACTCCTTGCATGAAGGAGATTCTCTCAGATTCAAAGAAAACAATTTAACAAGCCAGAAGCGTATCTGGAGGGAGGTGAAACACAAGTAATGCAGTTTTTTAAGCGGCTCTTTGGAGGAAAAAGTGTCATAGGAGGGCTTGATATAGGCACTCATTCCATAAAAATTGCCCAAATTACAAAAACCAACAACGGCTACAAGCTTGAAAAATTTGCCGAAGGTCCCACCCCTGCGATGACAATCAAGGACGGCCAGATAATGGACGCAAGAGTCCTTGGAGATACAATTAAAACCATGCTTTCTGACAACAAGATGAACATGGAAAAGGTTGTAGGCTCAGTATCCGGTCAGTCAGTGGTCATCCGGCCAATCAACATGACCCAGATGAGCGAAAAAGAGCTTCAGAACGCCATCAAGTTTGAGGCAGAGAGATACCTGCCTTATTCGGTGTCCGACGCTCAGATAATCGGGACGGTGTTGAGGAAAAGCGTTGAGGGCGATGAGAAAGCCATGGAAGTTCTCCTGGTGGCTGCCCCCAATGAAATGGTGGCCAATGCTCAGGAAGTCATCAAAATGGCAGGTATTGAGCCATCTGCGATTGATCTGGAGCCGTTTGCCCTGGTAAGAGCAGTTCAGCTGTCCATTTCCGAGGAGCTGGCCCACCAGACCATAGCCCTTATCAACCTGGGCGCAAGTTCTTCGAGCATCAATGTATTCAAGGAAGGTGTCCTTCGTCACAACAGGACCATCACCACTGCCGGCAACAGTTTTACCCGTGCCATTGGTCAGTCCCTGAATCTCAGCTTTGAAGAGGCAGAAAAACTGAAGATCGAAAAAGGGGTAATCCGGGTGGAAAAGGATGCAACACCCGTTGCGCCAACGACAATGCGTATCTTTAATGTTATCATGCCTGTTCTCTCGGAGCTGGTGACAGAGATCCAGCGTTCCTTCGATTACTACCGTTCCAGATACCGTGGTGAGTCAGTGGATCTGTGCGTTCTTTCCGGTGGCACTGCCAAGTTCAAAAACATTGACCAGTTTGTCACCAGCGAGCTGGGTGTCCAATGTGAAGTTGGCAATCCCTTCAAGAATATTGACATATCCGATGTGGAGGGATACACTCAAGAAGAACTTCGGGAATATGCCCCAACACTGATGGTGCTTGTGGGGCTGGCTCTCAGGAAATTGACTTGATAATTCAAGATTTTTTATATTTTAAGAGGAGGTGAATCAATGACTATCAAAGTTGACCTGCTTGACAGACCGGGAAGAAGGATGGGTTTTGACCCGATAATTTTTTTCCTCGTTCTGGTGGTCGTAATTTTCGTAATCGGTTTCTATATTTTTGGCACTACCCTGGACAAGAAAATTGCCGAGAAGCGCCATGAGATTGAAGCAATCGACGAAAAAATCCGGGACCTTGAAGAGAAAATCCCCAAGATAAAAGAGCTTGAGGAGCACAACAAGGACCTGGAAGCCCAGATCAACACAATCAAGCAGTTGGTGTACGACCCGATCCGTTATGCAAATCTGCTTGACGAATTGGCTCTGATAATGCCCAACAACATATTCATCAACAATCTAACCATTGAACCGACGACACAGTTGATGACATTTAACGGACATTCAGTGGACATGGGTCCCAACGCCCAGCCCCTTGAAATGATTTCGACATTTATGCGCAATCTGCAAAAATCAAAATACTTCAAGGACGCCACCCTGGCAAGCACTCGCAGGAGAGTTTATCAGGAAAGGGATGCCTTCGACTTCAGCATTCGCGCTGAGTATGATGCTGAAGCTGCAGCCCGGTAAGGCTCCGGAGCATTTTGTGAATCGTGCAGGTTCTCCGATAAGTGCATAAATTTTTTGGGAGGACAATCTCGTGAAACAAAACAATCTAATGAAAATTAAATCCTGGGTGATACCATTGCTGATGGTGGCGTTTCTGGTTTTTGTCGGTGTTGGTTGTGGCGGCAACAAACAGCCCCCGGCTCCAGAAAAACCAGCAGATACCGCTGTGGATACAGCTGAGGATACTGTGGAGGACACTGACCCTGCAGAAGGCGAACTCGATTTGATTCCTGATGATCCCGCAGAAGAGGAAGATACGACTCCTCTCACCGGTGAGTATCAGCGCAAGTCCCAGAGGGATCCCTTCATTCCCGTGGTAGAAGCTCCTCAGAAAAATGTTCCCAAGCCGGCAGTGGTTGAAGTAGAAAAACCGCCGATAGATGAAGGCCCGATAATGCCGACCCGTACCGGTCCAGTAGAAATTGACGGTGCTACGGTTGGAGTTCAGGTATCGGGGATTATGGCAGTCGGTGGCGGATACCAGGCCATCCTTACCGGCGCAGGGGGAAGAAGTTACATGGTCAGTACTGGCCAGAAACTGGGGGATTATACTGTATCTCAGATTACCAGGGACACAGTTGTGCTCACTACCAGCGACTATATTGCCCGTCTGAGGCTGAAGGAGGACATAGGTTCTCCCGGCACCGGCGCTAAACCCGGTCAGCCTGATGACAGCGGGCCCACAGCTCCGGCTCCCCCACCCCAGTAATACTATCTCGTAAAAAAAAATAACATGCTATGCAGTTAAAGAAGGAAAAAACGAAATATTAACGAAACACTATGGGATAGATTGTCGCCGTCTATCCCATTTGGCAATATCCTAAATCTTAGAATCAGGAGGTGTAAAGGATAAAATGACAAGAAACAGAGGCTGGATAACCAGACTCAGCTTGATGACTGTCGTGTTTTTCCTGGCAATGACCCTTGCCAGTTATGCATCGACAGTAACGGGCTTGATGGTCAACAAAGCCGATGAAACAGTGGAAATCCACTTGAGAGCATCGGGTCCTGTTAACTATCGAGTTCTCAGTACCAGCAAGCCGAGGCATGCCCTGGTAGTCGATATGCCCAATGCTTCTGTATTGGACAGCGCAATGAAAACTGTCCAAATTGACAAGGGCATTATCGAAAGGACCATGATAAGGCGTGAAGGCGGAAGGGCCCGTTTGGTAGTAGAGGTATTACATCCCGTAAAATATCTGATCAAGGCGGCACCCGGGAATCGGGGATTTATCCTGACGGTTGGGACCCAGACCATTGCAGCGAAAGAATCGAAAGCTGTTCCTAAAATGGCCGCTGGGGAACCGACCATGGAAAGTCCCGAACCAGTAAAACCTCCCAAGGCCGAAAAGGCCCCTGTAGCCTACAAGACTGCTTTTCATCACAAGGACTTGCGACCCAAGCCGGCGCCTGCAGCAAAGGTTGCACCGGTTAAGATGGTGAGCATCGACTTTGTGAATGCTGATCTGATTTATGTGCTCAAACTTCTGGCCAAAGAGCTGGATGTTAACCTGGTGACTGACGACACCGTAACTGGTGCAGTGACTATGAGCCTTAAAAATGTATCGGCACAGACTGCAATGAACATCATAATCAAGATGAACGGCTTCAAGCAGAAAAAGTTGGGGAACATTCTGTTCGTTGGATCGGAAGATACAATGAATGCAATCACTCCCGACGTCATCACCTATCAACCGACAGGTGACGTTCATCTCAAGGTTTACCGGCTTGAGAACATTGGTGCCAGCGATGCGGTTTCCACAATCAAGGCATCATTCCCCCTGGTGGACGCTCAGGCCTCGCCCAGCGAGAACGCTGTAATCGTCAATGCCAACACTTCAATGATGGCAGAAATTGACGTCCTCATCCACGGAATCGACATTCCGAAGCCCGACACCGATGTGGCCCCTGGCCCCCGGGAAAAGGTGGAAGTTGTCCGGCTTAAATATGCCGTTGCGGATGATGTGATGGGTCTTTTAAACACTCTGTTAGGTTCAGATGCTCCTGCCACAATGGAAGTTGACAAGAGGCTCAACGCCATAGTGTTCAAGGGCTATGAAACCCAGATCGACAAAGCCAAGGCCCAGTTGGAAGACCTGGATATTCCCCTTCAGCAGGTTATGATTGCCGTAAAGGTAGTTGACCTGTCAGAAACCGGCGGAAAATCCCTGGGAATAGACTGGCAGGTAGGATCCCGAGATGGAACTCAGCCTTTACAGTGGTATGAGGTATCCAGCGGACATGCATCCAGCACTGCCAATGAATACAACCCATATTCCGGCGGGCCGGCAAGCTATGCTGACAGCCCAATCGGTTTCTTCATCCGGGACCCCTTCGTCCTTCGTTCTGCCATATCAATGGCAATAACCAAGGGTGAGGCAAAGGTTCTGGCATCACCCAGAGTTGCAGCCCTGGACGGCGAGAAAGCCACCATTCATATTGGTGACAAGTATCCCATCGTTTACTACGATCCGAGAGCTGGACAGTATCAGGTGATTTATGTTGATATCGGCATCAAGCTGGAAGTTACCCCCAAAATCAGTCCTGACGGTTATATCTCAACCCAGATTAACACCAGCGTATCTGATCTGAGGGAACTTATCAACAACCAGTATCCCAGAACAACAGAGCGTACTGCTGAGTTGACCATTCGTGTCAAGGACAACAACACCATCGTCATAGGCGGAATGGTGCAGGAGTCCACCAGGCAGAACGTCAAGAAGGTCCCCTTCCTGGGCGACATACCCATCCTTGGTCAGATGTTTACTCAGACGACCAGCGACAGGGCAAAGGGAGAAGTGGTCATAATGATTACTCCCAAGATCATCACCCAGTAAGGAAACCCCTAAGCCACAACAAAAGAGTCGGGAAACCGGCTCTTTTTTTTATCGTTTGAATTTTCATTGAAGACTGCTTTTTTGATATTAAAAAGACATGGATGAAAGGCAGAAAAACTCACCGGCATAATTCCTGCAGGAGAGTTCAATGTATCAGGCAGGTTATTTCTATCCCTTTAAATTGCTAATTGTGTAATATATTATAAAGGAAAAACCCGATACAGAAAGAATAAATAAGTGTTTGAACTGGTATATATTCTCCATGAGAGAAAGAGTCATTGTCAGTATAGCTTGAGCGAACAAGACCCGCCGGGGCTCCGTTGGAAACGGATGATTTTTTGTTTGCCACTTATAATTATACGGCTTTGCATCAGTCCTAAGTATATGTTTCGATAGCTCTTGACTGTTGAAAGGTGGTTTATCGATGAGCGATGTTAATTCCGTTATGATGGAGGCGGAAACCGCACTCAATGAGCGGGAATGGGATTTGGCCATAGATAAATACAAGGAAGCCCTGGGGCTGGATCCTCAGAATGAAGAAGCCTGTACTAAGCTGGCTGAGGTTTATGCTGTCAGGGGACTGGTCACCAATGTAGTTGAAACTTACTTCAACCTGATGGAAATCCTGGAGCAGAAGCAGAATTATGACATGGCCGTGGAAGTTGCCCGCTGGATTATGAAGGTTCAGCCGGAAAACGACAAAGCTCGGATGAAGACCATTCTCATTTATAAAAAGAAAGGCGACATGGACGAGGTTGTAAACCAGTCCCTGCAGTTGGCCCGTCTATATATCGAACTGAACCAGGGAGATCAGTCCATCCTTCTTCTTAAAAACGCTCAGGAAATTGCCCCCGACAACCTGTATATCGGCCTTGAGCTGGCTGAAATGTATATCAGCCATGGCCATATTCAGGAGGGAACAAACCAGTATCGCAAGATTGCCAACGCCTATCTGAACAAAGGCGATTACGAAAAGGCCGCAGAAGCCTTTCGTCGAATGAAGGTGGTCATCCCGGAGGATCCACAGCTGTTATTCACTCTGGGCAATCTATACATGAACCTGGGCAAGTTCAACGAAGCCGAAGCAGAGTTCAGGGCCATCCTCCGCCACAATCTGAACCACACCGATGCCCTGATGTCCCTGGGAGAAGTCTGCCAGAAAAAGGGACAGTTCAGAGATGCCATCCTGGCTTTTAACAAGATTCTCTCCATCAATCCCCAGGATGAAAAGGCAAAGGAGCGTCTGGGAGAACTTCATCACGCCAGCGAATCTCCCGGTGAAGCTGTAAAGTTTTACCTGGAGGCTGCCAATGCTTATCAGTATAACGAAAATATTGAAAAAGCCATAATGCTTTACCAGAGGGTCCTGTCCATAGACACATCCAATCCCACTGCATGCCGAGAGCTTACAAACTTGGGCGCTCCCCTGGAAGCCGAAGGTGCAGGCTCTGGAGTTCCCAAAGACACTTCTTATGAAGTCAGGGTGCCGGCAGAATCAGTCATGCCTGATGAAACAGGAAGGGATGATATTGACCTGGATCTGGACGATCCATACCTGGAAGAGATTGCAGGAATTGAAATGCCTGGTGATGATGAGATTTCCGCACTGGATGAACCCTTGGATCTGGGCGGGCTGGAGCTGGAGGGAGAAGATACCATTGACGAGTTTATGCCCAGGGAAGCTCAACTAAACACTCCCCAGGCAGGGGCAGTTCCTTCGGCTTTTGGTTCTTCTGACAGTCCGGATGTCAACATCCGGGAGTTAAAAAAAGGCTATGAGGGCGAACTTACTTATAACGAATCCAACGATTTAAGCCCCGACCTGATGTATGACGACGATATGAACCTTCAGGAAGAAGAAATGGGCTTTTCATATGACCAGCAGGACTCAGAAGAAGAAGGCGATTACGATTACGATTATGAAGAAGAGGATTCCGCCGAGGAGGAGGCAGAACGGCGGGGCCTTCGTCGCAAGGATGAAGATGATTCTTCACTTCGCCGTGGTCTGTCCAAGAAAAAGGCTCTTTCCAAGAGAATTACCAGCAAACGGGCAGGGGTAGTCAGTACTGCTTCCAGTGTAAAGAAACCCAGCCTTCCTAAACGGGGACTTGCTTCCAAGGGCAAGGGGCTTTTCCGCCGGAGAAGACAGGAAGAGCAGTTTGAAGAGGAAGTCCAGCCCATGGAATTCCCAGAACCAGAACAAACTCCTCCCCTAACCATGGGTGATGAACCCAGCGAGATGTTCGACGATTTCGAAGCTCCCCCGGCCTTTGATGAAGAAGGTTTTTCCGAGGCTATGGATACTGGCCTTCCTGCCATGGATGAAGGTTTTGGCGATTTGTCCGGTATGGATGAATCAGGAGAATATCCCCCCATGGGCGAGGAATTTCCTGCCATGGATTCTGATCTTCCTCTTATGGATGAAGGTTTTGGCGACTTGTCCGGTATGGATGAATCAGGGGAGTACCCTCCCATGGGCGAAGAATTCCCAGCTATGAATTCTGATCTTCCTGCCATGGATGAAGGTTTTGGCGTCATGCCCGGCATGGATGAGTTAGAGGAATATCCTTCCGGGGATTTCGAAGCCCCACTGGGTGAAGGTCTTGGTGAAATGTCCGGTATGGATGAGTTAGGGGAATACCCCCCCATGGGCGAGGAGTTTCCTGCCATGGATACGGATCTGCCATCTATGGATGAAGGCTTTGGTGAAATGCCCGGTATGGATGAATTAGGGGAATATCCTTCCGGGGACCAGGAATCATCTTATCCCTACGATGAGAACGAAGATATGGAGCAACCAGAAGCCTGGGATGAGGATTCATCCCCACAGGAGCTTATGCCCCAGGATATGCAAATCATAGAAGATGAAGCTGTCCCCGAAGAACAGGATCTTTCGGGTAGTGGCCCTGAGTCAGGGCTTCTTGGAATGAAAAAGAAAAAATCCCTGCGTTCTCTTTTCACCCGCAAACAATTAAAAAAAGAGTTTCCCACTGGGAAGAAGATATCCACGGAAAAACTCCTGGGGGGCAGAAAATATGGAGGTGACGGCGAAACCCTGGGACAGAAGAGGTTGCTTCGCCGAAGTCGGGATGAAGCTCCGGAAGAAGAGCTGGAGATGTATTCCGCCGATGAGCCTCTTTCAATGGAGCCGGAATCGGTGGGGACTCCTTCGGCATTCGAAGATCCCTCAGGTGAGGATTTCCTCGGGGAAGATATGTCCTATGACGGCGAGCTTAGCTATGGGGCCGACGAAGATCATGAGCTGTCGGCGGGTTCCATTCCCGACTTTGAGTCGGAATTTGATCAGCCAGAAGCCCTGGAAGATGACCTGAGTATTTACCCGGAAGTTGATGATCTCACAGATCTTCCAGAGATACATGGTTTCGACGATATCCAGCTGGACAGTGAAATGACCGCAGATGCCGGTGAGCTTCCCCCCATGGAAATTCCCGATCTGGAAATTGAAGAGGACACATCCTTCTCATCAGACCCGGCTTTTGACACTTTGATTACAGAAGATGAAGAAGATAACCGCGAGATTATGTTCACCGGAGATGAGATGGCCCAGACTCTGGAATCCCTGGAAGGCATAGACACAGAAGACCAGTTACTGCCCCTTCTGGATGAATACGGGGAAGGTTCCCCGGACATTCCCACCAGCAAGCCGACATCCTTCCTGGGCCAGGGAGAGGTCCCCCCGGCTGAGAGCCTTATGGATTATGAAGACGAACTGGACATGATGATGGACCTGGATGAGGAGGAGGATGACCAGGAATCAGACATGCCAGATTCCCTGACATCTCTGGAGGAAGAAAGCATACCCCCCGCCGAGGTTGTGATGCCGGAGCCTTCAGGACTGGAAGAAATCCAGGAAGTTGAAATTGAAGTTGACGAGAGTTCTGCCGGGACAGACTCCCTGGCGGATTTCGGGGATCTTCTCAAACTTGCCCAGGAGATAGAAAACATCATCCCCGACGAGGA
>CAYNGH010000087.1:0-13837 GCA_964396845.1 uncultured bacterium
TGCCAGATGAAAGGATCAAGGCCGATGCAGACTGTCAAACCAGTCCGGCAAAAAACCTCCCAGGCCGTGGGACACTTTAGAAGTGCCCCCATTTGGAATGGGGGAATATAAGTCGAGATGTTCATGATCCTTGGGATTCAGCTCTCGGGCCGTTGGTTATGTGACAGTGGGCGTTGTCAGGCGTTGTCAGGTTTTGTTTTCACTTTCTCCGGTCATTTCTGCTGAGGGTCGGTTCTGCAACAGGAAATCCTGTATCTTTTCCGTGAGCCACAGCAGGACTTTGAGATCCTCCTTGAAGGACAGCCCCACATATATTTGGAGGGTTTTCTCCCGGCTGATGATTAAAAGCACCAGCCCTCGAGGTGAAGGTTTCATTCGAATATGACAGATGGATGCAAGTTCAAGACTGCAGGATTTCCCTTCAATCATCAGAAACCATCGTCGCAGGAGGATTTCCTTTTCATTGAGTTCCAGGCATCTCTGAAGTCCCGACTTGATAACAATAAGGCAGGAAAAATAGAGTATTATTGCAGAATAGAGGGCATCGTCACCCCCGGAAAAGGGTATGTTCACCAGGGCATCGGCCCGGGTGCTTACCACGTTGAACCAGACCAGCCCTGCGCACAGGATGCCGGTAAGGAGGGTTCTTCCCAGGAACTCCACACTGCAGGGATACCACATATAGCTTCGCCGGGACGAGGTATGTTCTTCTTCCCGAATTATCTCACCGGGATCCAGCTCACCGATGACCAGCAGGTCAGGATACCTGAGGACCCGCTGGGTAAAAGGCATCAGCAATTCTCCCGGTGAATAGAACATCACTTGTTGAAGCTGATCAATGTAAGTATAATCTACCACATGAAGTCCCAGCCTCCGGGACAGGCAGTCCGCCAGATCCAGAATAGTCCGGTGATCATTTATCTCTTCCACCAGCAGGCGGATTCCATCCCGATTTCCAATGGAAAGGGCCCATATCTCCCGGGGTATTCCCAGGTGAACCACCGGGTGGTTTTCCATCATCAGGACCATATCGTCGGTGCGGGGGAATCTTTCCATGGGTGTCAGGGGATAATGTTGGATATATATTGCCTCGGGATGAACCTCGATACGCCTTTGAAACTTCCACAGCATGACAAGAATAAAACCCAAGGATAATATTAGAAAGCACAGGGACATCAAAACAATCGGGGGCATTTTCCAGGCGGACCATGCCCAAAGTGCCAGAATCACAGGCAGGATAATCAGAAAGGGAAATGCCAGGGTCAGGTTTTCCCTGATGCTACCCGAGGAAAAGGAGATAACCGTCAACTGGTCAAGGTCTTTTATTTTGATTTTTGACTTGACGACTGGATTCAAATTCCCATGGTCTTCCTTTCCATGTAAAGACTCACTGTATCGGTGATAATTCTCTGGCAGAGTGTCAGGGATTCAATCTCCACATATTCCCCCCCCTGGTGCTCATTTCCCCCCACAGGAGGAATAACCACTGTGGGGATTACCTGTCCCAGGTAGTTTTCATCGGCATTGGACTTGCCCCAGGTGAGTATCCCTTCTTCTCCTGTCACCCGGCGGACGGCATCTCTGGCGCAGTCAACCAGCCGGTGGGAGGGATCCATTTTCCACGGCTCCATGAAGGGAGTTGTCCGCAGGTTGTATTCCAGAGGTTCTCCAGTTTTCTCCCCGGGATCAATCACTTCGAACCGGGGCAGTCCGGTTTCCGGGTTCTGGTGTTTCTCTTCCAGATTCCGGCAGGTGGCCCGGTAATCATTCAGGACACGGGCCACGGTTTTAGGGGGAGAGAAGATATTGTCAAACCAGATGATGCAGTCCTCGGGAGATGACAGCCCCCCGCCCATAGCCTGAATACCGCCGATGGAAACATTAGGCTCTGGCATGTCGGGGTCATTGCCCAGATCAATTTTTTTTACTTCATCAATGGCGGAAAGGGCATATTCTACCGGGTTGATTATATGCTCCGGTGTAGAGGCATGGGCCGCCCGGCCTGTCACCCGGATTCCCGTCCGGGATCTGCCGTGCCGGCCAATGATGATATTTCTGGGGGATGGCGTTGCATTTCCGCTTCCCACCTCGGGGACGATACAGCCGGCACAGTCGGAGATGAAATCCGACCCCGCCAGCAGGTGCGCCCCCATGGATTCATTCTCTTCATCAACTCCAAAGGCCACCTTCAGCACATATCCCCTGGGGGCCAGATTCCCGATGGCAGAAAGGATAGCAGCAATCCCTCCTTTCATATCCGATGATCCCAGTCCGTAAAGCCTGCCTTCAGCTTCCCTGGGGATATAAGGATCAAGTCCCATCTTCTTCCAGGCTCCCACCGGAGGGACCGTGTCCATGTGGGCATACAGAAGGAAGCTTTTATCGCCTTCTCCCTTGCGGGCCAGCACATTGAAATGTTCCAAGCTGATAATCCGCCCGTCTATGGTCATGGTTCGCTCCACCTTCTGACGGGAAGTTTCAAAACCTGCTCTTTGGAGATAGTCTTCCAAAAAAAGGGCAATCTGTTCTTCCTGAAAAAAAGGGGATGCAATGGAGATGAGTTTCTTTAAAATCTTGAGGGTATCTTTTTCCATGGCTTGCCGTCCTGTGAATTTATTGCTTTTGCGTCCCATTAGAGAATACTTGTTAGAATACCCGTTAAGTTGACAAGATATCAGGGGATATTAATTTCTTGTTGCTCAATCAAATATTTCGGACACTCTGCGGGATTCCTCCGGCGGGGATGAAATTGTCGGGAGTGCTGTCCTGATGTTTCCAAATTGTAATCAAATTGTTATCATCCGTTATTGTAAAGCGATTGACGCCGTGGCCCCGGACGGTTAGAATAGTCATATCCTGTAAGGTTCAGAAGATAAAATATATGGAAAAAAACAAGGGCATAGGGATTTTTGATTCCGGGGTGGGCGGTCTTTCGGTTGCCTCCCGAGTTCACCAGCTCCTTCCCCGGGAGCGGATAATTTATTTTGGCGATACCGCCAATCTTCCCTATGGCGACAAGACCCCGGAGCAGATAATCGGGTATGTCAATAATATCATCAAATTTCTGATGGGGACAGACATAAAAGCCCTGGTGATGGCCTGCAACACTTCATCGGCCCTGGTGCTTCCCCGGCTCAAGGGCAATATTTCTGTGCCGACCCTGGGAGTTATCGAATATGCTTCCAGAATGGCCCTGCAGGTTTCTGCCAACGAACGGATCGGTGTGGTGGCAAATCCCGTCACCACAAATTCCGGTGCTTATCCATCGTGTATAGTCAATATTTCCTTAAACGGCACAAGGGTTTATCAGCAGGCATGTCCCCGGTGGGTTCCCCTGGTGGAATCAGGGATTATCGAAGGCGATGAAGTGGAAAAAATTGTGGCCCAGGATATTGAACCCCTGTTGAGAAACAAGGTTGACACCATAATATTGGGATGCACCCATTATCCGTTTCTTTCCCCGGTGATACGGCGGATTGCCGGTGATGGCATTCGCCTGGTGGATCCTGCCGGCGCTCTGTCGGAACATCTCCAGGAGATCCTTGCCCGGGAGAATCTCCTCTCAGAGGATCCCGCGCCGGAACACCGGTTTTTTGTCAGCGGGGATCCAGAAGAGTTTCGCCGGAAGGGGAGCCTGTTTTTCGGCAGGGAAATCCCCCCGGTGGAAAAGGTTGAGCTGTAAGGCCCTGCATCGGATTCGTCCCCTCTGTTGAGGTGTTTATGTTATCACCATTCCCTCATAGTCAATCCCCACATTCAGCAGTTGTGCTCCTGCCTTTTTCAGGGCTTCTTCCACATCTTCCCGGAGGTTGCCGGGACAAAGGGTAATCATGCAACCTCCTCCGCCGGCGCCACAGAGTTTGGAGCCCCAGGCCCCGGCATTTCTGGCCGACGCAATGATCCCGTCAATATAATCGTTGGTCACCCCTTTGGATAACTTCCGACGGCATTTCCATTCTTCCTGGATCATGGCCCCGATCTTTTCTGTGTCTTCATCCAGAAAGGCATCTTGAAGCTGGCAGGCAATCTTTCGAATTTTGACCAGATTTTCATATGTGTGCCCGGTTCCGTCAATAGTCATCTTGAGCATATCCCAGTTGTTTGCGCCGGAATAATGGGATATCCCCGTATATGAAACAATCAGCCCCCGGTTTATTTCCTGCTGGAATTTGCCTTCCACTGCCAACTGTTGGGGATGACAGCCTTTTTCGTCAAAATGAAGGGAGTGAACCTTGCCCAGAACTGCGCCATAATAATCCTGTTTGCCTGTAGGAATGCCCAGGTGTCCTGCCTCGATGGCAGCCCCCCGATCAATCATCCGGTAAATATCCATTCTTTCTCCGGTGATTTTATAAAGAGCCGCGCAAAGGGCCATTAGCAGGCTGGAAGAGGCCCCAAGCCCCGAGCCTTTTGGAGCCTGGTTGCAGGTGGTGATATTTATCCCCGCCTTGGGATGGTATGAACTGATGGCCCGCTGGATGAGGGAAGTAGGGCCGGTCAGGTTCATTTTGCCGATGGATTCAAATACTTCCCAGTGATCCAGGTCCACCGAGTGAATATGAATCTGGCAGTCCTGCCGGGTTTCCATGGTGACATCGCTGTAAAGAGTAATCCCGGCGTTGACAGTGATGCCTCCCCCCAGAAAAAGATATAGGGGATAAAGGTCCAGTGTCCCTCCGGCAAAATCCACCCGGTTGACGGTCCTGACCTTGACTTTCATGATTTTTCCTCCGGTACTCAAGAGATAATAATACTAACACCTGCCCCCTGGCGGGTCGATTTTGTTTTGAAATAAAAGACCAAGTGGATGAAATTATACACTCTCTGGCAGGGTCATTTCTTTCGCTGAAAAGCTTTAAAACCTTTTTTAATCTCGTATGTATTTTTATCCAGCTGATGGAAGGCTTCTCCGGGATATTCCACTCTGGCCCGGGAAGGAAGCTCTATAATTACTGTCTGCTTGGGGATGTTCATCTCTACCACCACACCGCTTCCTTCGGGAAGGTTTATCCTGCTGTCTATGTCCGGAAGATCCCGGGTAAGTTCCCGATACAAGCTGTGTTCGTAGCGAAGACAGCACATGAGCCGGCCACATGTGCCGGAAATTTTTACGGGATTCAGGGACAGCCCTTGTTCTTTGGCCATCTTGATGGAAACCGGATCGAAGCTGTGGAGAAAAGTGGCACAGCAACAGGTCAGTCCGCAGGGGCCAAGTCCTCCCAGCATTTTGGCCACATCCCGGACCCCAATCTGGTGAAGTTCAATCCTCTTGTGGAAAACCGATGCCAGGTCCCTCACCAGTGCCCGGAAATCCACCCGGCCCTCGGCAGAAAAGTAAAATACAATCTTGCTCTGATCCAGGGTATATTCCACATCCACTAACTTCATGGGGAGGCTGTTTTCTCGGATTTTCTCGATGCCCACCCGGAAAGCTTCAGCAGAGCGATACTTGTTTTCTTCGTATGTTTCCATGTCCTCGGGGGTTGCCTTGCGGATCACCGGCTTGATGGTCAGCTTTTCATCTTCTTCGCCGGGGTCCATCCTGTCCCGCATCACCTGCCCCAGCTCCTGTCCCCGGATAGTTTCCACCACCACCCAGTCACCGGGGTTTATCTGGAGTTCACCGGGATCAAACATATAAATCTTTCCGCAACGGCGGAAGGAAACCCCCACCATCTGCCTGCTTTTTTCAATTACCTCTTCCATTTGCCTCTTCCATTCTTTTTTTTGATTAAGCCTCGCTGGCCCTGAGCAGATGGATCAACAGCCTCTGCAGGGCCATCCTGATATTTAAATTGTTGTTTAATACCAGCCTGCGGATCTCCAGAATCAGATTCCCGAATTCTGTAACATCTGATGGATTATAAATTTGTGCCCCCAGGCGGATGGAGTCGATAAAGTCGCTGTTTATTACCGATTCTCGCCCCCCGCCTCCCTGAAGTACAATCAGATCCCGGGTCCAGGACAGGAAAACTTCGAAGGTTGATTCCAGAAGCTCCACATCGGAGTATGATGCCTTGAATGAACCGGAGAAGGCCAGAACATCTCCCAGGGATCCATCGGGCAGGGTATCGAGGATTGTCAGGATGGATCTGCGCCTTTCCCAGAACTGTTCATCCTGCCACAGCTTCAAGGCCCTTCCGGGAGAACCCCACGCCATTATGCCTGTGAGCTTTACCCGGAAGGGATCCTGCTGGGGGGAAACATGGTGGGACAAGACTTCTTCCACCTGGGCCTGGCTCAGGGGATGAAATTTAAAGTGCCGGCAACGGGAAATGATAGTGGGAAGAAGATCTCCGGGCCGGGATGTTACAAGGACAATAATGACCCCGGATCCCGGTTCCTCCAGGACTTTCAGAAGGGCATTCTGGGCCTGATCGTTTAAGAGGTGGGCATCATTCACTATGAACACCCGGAACCGGCCTTCAAAGGGCTTGTAGGCGGACTGATCCGTCAACTCCCGGCGGACCTGCTCGATGAGAATCATCTTCCGCTGAGGATCCCTTTCTAAAAGTACTATATCAGGATGAACCATAGCATGAATTTTTCTGCAGGAACGGCAGGTTTCGCAGGGAGGTTCTTCGCCGTTGCAGTTGACCAGCCGGGCAAAATGAAAGGCGGTCATTTTTTTCCCCACCGATTCCATCCCCGAAAATATATATGAACCTGAAGCTTTTCCTTCTTTGAAGAGTCGGAAAAGACGATTCCGGTTCTCCTGGTGTCCTGTGAGGGCCGGGGTTTTAACTGAAAGAGTCATTAATCTTCAATAATATCCAATCCCGTGGAAACCGCCGGTGATTAATTCCAGCGGAAACGGCAGGTTTTAATCAGCTTCCGGGCATATTTCTGATGGGGCATCATCAGGTTATACCACACTGTTATGGCTCGACGAAAACCGCCTCCCTGGAAAACCTTCACCAAGCCCAGGGGAATCCAACCTTCCTGGGACTGGCCTGATATCAAACTCTTCAACAGGAGCCTCTCCAGGTTTTTTATCAGCTCCACCTTGTCCTGACGGGTTTCCGACGAAATAAGCCTGAAGGTGAGATAGTTGTAATTAATCGGTTTGGTGTCAGACAATCCGATATTTTTCATATTTTGCATTTATATATCCCCTTTTATCCGCAAGTCTATTCTAACCTTTTGCAAGATAATATTCAAGAACAAAAGGGTTAACAGATAGTTAAATTTTTGGATTTTTATAAAAAAGGAGGCGGCAACAGGCCCGGAGAAAAATCATCCCTGATAAAGGAGAAATTGATTGAAAAAAAGCCTCCAAGGAAACTGCATTCACTATCGGTTTGAGCCGGATGAAATCCCCGTGACTATGGAGCTTGTCGGGGATATTCTCTATCAAGGTGCCCCCGGAGAGGTGATCCGGGAAAAGATGCACAGTCCCGGAAATCAAAAAATTCTGAAGACGGTTCAGGAGAGATACACTCCCCTCTTGAATCTCCGGGGCTGGGTTCGGCCTGTTCCCACAGGTCTTCTGCGGGAGCTTTTTGCGGAGTCCCTGGCAGATGACTCCCCCATATACGGCGCAGTGGATGACTGGGTTGAAACAGCACTGTTCATAGCCACCATCGGCCCGGCCCCCGAGGATTCCATACCGGGGCTTCAGAAGACCGGGCGTATCACTCAGGCTCTGTTTCTGGATGCTTTCCTGTCGGTGAGTACGGATCAGCTGGCGGAGATAATCATGAAAGACTGGGCCGGGGGCAGGATCCCGGAAGCTTCAGCAGATGGCCATCGGTTCTGTCCTCAGAGATACAGCCCTGGTTACTGCCGGTGGGATGTATCGGGACAGACAGCTCTGTTTGGATACATGGCGGACCTGGATATCCCTGTTAGCCTTACCTCCGGGAATATGATGCATCCCCGAAAATCCATATCAGGGATACTGGTGGTGGAAAAATTTGCTCCGGGGGATGTTCTGACTGCTTCCTGCCGTCGTTGTGGGGATCACTGCCCCAATATCCGGCGGATTACTTGTGATCGCAAATAAAGCAGGCCGGGTCCACCGCGTCCATGTTACCGGTTTCCAATGCCCTGGCCCGGCATCCCCCCCGGCAGGAGTCGCCGAAAGAGCACTCCCGGCAGGTGTCGTTGCCCTTGATACTGCGGAAAAGCTCCAGGGATGCGGAATAAATCCATATATCCCGAAGGCTGGTTTCCCGGATATTCCCTGCGTTGAACTGTTTTCTGAGAAATGAGCAGGGATACAGATTGCCCTCGGCATCAATCCAGCAGTTGAGGTTTCCTCCGGCACAGCCGAAGCCCCGGTATATCCGTTGTCCTCTGGATTTGTATGGGAAATGCCTGAAGAGAATCGGCGTGGAGGAGTATTTCTGCAGTTTCCCGATAGCCTTGAAACAGTCCCGCATCTGTTCATGGCTTAAAAGAATGTGGCTGTCCTTCTGGGCATGGCCGATGGGCTTGATGAAATCAACGCTCCATTCGTTGCATTTGAGTTTCTGCACCACTTTCAGGAAGGATGCCGATTCCATGAAATTGCTGTTCATCAGCACCGTATGCAGGGTAATGGGACAATCGAACAGTTCCCGGATAGTCTTGATGGATCTTATTACCCGGCGGTAACTCCCCTTGCCCCGGAGATAATCAAAAGATTTTTCCGTGGATCCGTCAAAACTGATGCGGAATCCCTTGATGGGATACTCGGTGAGTTTCTTGGCCAGGACCCTCCCCAGAAAAAGCCCCGTGGTGGATATAAAGACGCTGACTCCTTTTTCTGTTGCATACTTGATGACCTTGAGCAGTTCTTTTTCCCGGAGAAAAGGATCCCCTCCGCCAATGCAAAGTTCGAACACGCCGATTTGAACCATTTCATCGATTAGCTTGAAAATATCCTTGATGTTGAGTTCGTTATCCAGAGGATTCCGATGATCCTGGGAACAGTGCCGGCATTCAAGATCGCATTTGTTGGTCAGTTGCAGATGCACCCTCAGGGGCGCGGAAAGCCTGCCCTTGACCGGCATAAAGGGCAATAGTTTCCCGGCAAACTGATCCTGGCTGTCAAACAGTTCGATGGATTTGCACAGTTTGACAAAGGTGAGGAAGCTCTCCCGGGAAACTCTTTTTTTGATTTTTTCTGCTATTTCATCAAGGGTGTGGGTGGGACTCAGCTCAAATATATATGTGGCTTCCCAGTCGAAGGGAATGTAATCTCCTCTTTCAAAATCATAAAAGAGGGAGCCGAAGTATTCCCTTCTTCCCACGAACCGTGTTTCTGACACTGATGGATCCCTTTCGTCGTTTGTACCATAAGATATTATATATCACGGGTCAAGTTTCCTGCGATTTGTAAAAATATGTAAAAGAACATATCCGGGGGTGTTATTCCGAAATAAAAAGACAGCCGGGTAAATCTTGTTCCTGCTGTCAAATTATTCCATTGTTAAGAATCGGGGGTTGTTCCCCTTTGTGAAAACCTTTCCACCAAGGGATTCAATTTGGGAAGAGCCTGGCCCGTTCAAAGGAAACCCTGTTACAAGGGTGTTTTTCCCGGGGCCTTCAATTTGAGCCAGGTAAAAACCGTCAATATCTTCGATGACTATTTCCGGTTTGTTGAAAAATCCAACCTCTTCTCCCTTTTTCTCTGTGGCGGGCAATTGGAAACTGTTGTCCTTTATCTCGGGCCCGTTAAAAAAGGCCCGGGGATCCTGTATTTCACTGCCTTCGTAATATCCTGAAGACACCCCGTCCTCGATGGTGAGGGGCTTTATCTTTTCCTCGGGAATTGAAGACTGCCCAAAACTATTGACCCCGCCGGTCATGGGAATGTTTCCAAATTTGCCGATGGCACCCATATCCATTATTTTCACCTCCAGTGCCTGCAATAAAGGGAGTTCATTACTCTTATCTTAACATTGTATCTGTTCTGTGTAAACATGGTATTTGTAAAATAATTGTAAACAAACTACAAGTTATTTTTGCGGTGTTCATCAAGCCAGGGTTTAAAGACCCGCCACCAGAAAGAAAAAAGCTCGGCGATGGTATTTAGTATTACTCCGGGACGGTGGCCATGGGCTTTCCCTTTATTCCGGGGGAGTTGCACCGAGTTGACACTTCCCACAATAAGCCCTGCCATCCGGGTTCTGGCAATGGTTTCCTGTAGAAAAAAAACTCCCTGACTGACGGGAGATATTATGTCAAAGAGATCCTTCCGCCATGCCTGAACCCAGTTCACATCGGGATAATTCTGGCAAAAAAATAGCGAGGTGAGCTTCACATATGTCCGGGATTGAAGTCTTCGCCACAGTCCATAGCTTTTCAGGCTGGTTCTGTTGCCGATGGTCAGGTGGTTTTCTTGGAGTGATTCAATAAAACTTGATGTTTCTTTGGGATCAAACTGGCCGTCGGCAGGCACCAGCAAAAGAGCATCATAGCATGCCGACCTTATCCCAGATGTGACCGCGGACCCGAAACCCTGGTTTTTTTCGTGGGTTATCACTTTCAAGGATGGGTGTTTTTGGGCAAGATCCTCCAGAACAGCCCCGGTGTTGTCGGTACTGCCGTCGTTGACCGCTACAATCTCCCAGGGGGAGCCTGTTGACTGGAGTTTTTCCGCCATTTCCGCCACCACTCCGGGGAGATTTTCCTCCTCGTTGCAGGCGGGCATTATTATGGATATGCCTTCCATTGCACCTCTTCCACGGCCATTTTGCGGGGTTTCTGCTCATTTTCTACCGGGGCCGGAGAACTCCTGTCGGCAGGGTAACAAACTGCCGGGATTGAATATCAAAAGGGGAGGATGAAACATGAAAAAAATTGCAGTTCATGTTATTGTGCATGGAGTTGTTCAGGGAGTCGGTTTTCGTTATTTCGCCCGACAGCAGGCCCAATCTCTGGGGCTGGGAGGATTTGTGAGGAATCTTCCCGATGGAACCGTGGAAGCCCTGATTGAAGGGGAAGAATCTCAGGTGAAGATTATGCTGGGACATCTGCGCCAGGGGCCTTTCGGTGGCCGGGTGGATCGGTTGGAAGTGGAGCCGGTGGAATATACCGGCAGTTATCATGGTTTTAATATCAGTTTCTAATTCTGTCGGCGGAAGGTTTTTTTAACCTGGACAGGGAAAATTAACACTGACAGTATCAATAATTGGGGCGAGGTGTATTATGTTTTCAGACACCAAGGAGCTTTATCTTTATATCCGTGAGCTGGGTATAGATGTGGTGGATTTTAAGTTGGTGGATATGTGGGGCAGATGGAGGCATATTTCGGCTCCCGCCAGAAAGATTACCCAGAAGGTGCTGGATCAGGGCTTTGCCTTTGATCCTGAGATGCTGGGGTTTGAAGTCAATGACGGAGGAAATCTGATTTTTGTCCCGGATCCTCATACTGCCTTTGAAGAGGAATGGGGAGATATCCGGGTCTTATCCCTGATATGCAATGTCCACGTCCCGGGGGAAGACCTGCCCCGGCATGCCGATGATCCCCGTCATATATGCTCCCTGGCGGAAAAAGCTCTGGCCCGGGAAGGGCCGGGAGATCAACTGCTGATACTGCCCCGTTTTGAATTTTATGTTTTTGACACCGCTCGTTTTGAGAACAAGCCCAACTATACATTTTACTGGCTGGAATCAGAAGCTGCGGGATGGAATCCTGAAAGAAACAACCTGGGTTATTATGTCCGTCCCCGGCAGGGATACCAGGTAACTCCGCCCCAGGACACCCTTTTTGACCTCAGGAATCGGCTGGTGGCCATGCTGGAGGAGGGCAAGGTTCCGGTCCGGCATCACCATCATCATGCCGGGGCTGCCGGGCAGATTGAAATCGAAGTGGACTTCAATCCCCCGGGCAGGACTGCAGACAGCTTCATGATGCTCAAGTATATTGCCAAAAACCTGGCTACAAAGATGGCCCGAACCGCCACTTTCATGCCAAAGCCCATCCCTTCCGAGGCTGCCAGCGGTCTTCACCTGCATTTCAAACTGCAAAAGGGAGAAGAGAATCTCTTCATGGGTGAGGAAAGCAGTTACCGGGGTTTGAATTCCACTGCCCTGAACTTCATGGGGGGGATTCTGACTCATATGGACAGCCTTATGGCCTTTACCAATCCCAGCACCAATTCATATAAACGGCTCATGGGCGGGATGGATTCTCCCATATACAAGGCCTTTACTGCCAACGACAAGTCTTGCGCCATCCGAGTGCCTGACTATACCCAGTGGGAACAGGACAAATGCTTTGAGCTTCGCATCCCCGATGCCACCTGCAACCCATATCTGGCCTTCGCCGCGGTGACCATGGCGGGTCTTGATGGAATCAGGAAAAAGATTGATCCCCGCAGGGAAGGCTTCGGCCCTTACAGCAGGGGCGATGATGAACCGGCCAAAACGCCATCCAGCCTCAGAAATGCCCTGAAAGCCCTGGAGTCAGATCACGATTATCTAACAGAATCGGGAGTTTTCTCTCAGGAACTGATCCGGCGGTGGATCCAGCTCAAGACTCAAGGGGAGGTGTGGCAGGTGGATTCCCGGCCCCATCCTTATGAATTTGAACTTTATTACGATCTGTAGGGATTGACTCTTCTTGGAACAATAAAAGGGGGCCGATGGCCCCCTTGTTTTTTTATTAGATTCCTGTGTGTGCAGATCAGTAATACCTTGCAGCTCCCCGGTAACGTTCAACATAGTAGGCGGTTCCCAGGCTTGAAACAAGCACCGAGCCCCGGCTTGAGGCATGGATGAACTGGTTGTTGCCGATGTATATCCCCACGTGGGAAATGCCCACGGTGTATGTTTCAAAGAAAACCAAGTCCCCGGGACGAAGCTGGTTCTTTTTGATGGGAGTGCCGGCGTAATACTGGTGATGGGCCATCCGGGGCGTCTTGATGCCGTTGCGGGCATATACATACTGGACGAACCCTGAGCAGTCAAATCCATTGGGAGTACTTCCGCCGAAAACATAAGGTACTCCCATATAACGGAATGCGGTTTTGACAATATTGTTGTTGGGGACATTTTCCGGGTTGGCCCCTGGTTGCCTGGTTCTGCTGGCAAGGTTGGCATACTTGGCCCGGTATGTGCTGTCCTCGTTGGCATCCTGGGCTGGACGGGCTGGTACTGTTATGGATTTTCCCCCAACGGTCATGGTATTGACTGTTTGTTCCACCGAGGGGGTGTACTGTTGGCCCGAGCCGTGGACGATAAGGGTGTGGGTTCCTGTGGTTGCGTCATCCACCGGGACTACAGTGCCGGAATTGCCGGGGACGATAATCACGCTTCCCACTTTTATGCTGTTTTCGTTTTGCAGGGTTGGATTGGCCTTAATGATGGACTCCACTGACACATTATATTGCCTTGATATTTTCCACAGAGTATCTCCGGTTCTGACGCTGTGAAAAATTGCGGTGTCCGCCTGTGCCGGCAGAGCTGTTATCAATAGCGCCATGGCCAGCAGGCCTAATATCCCTTTAATCTTCAAGATTCATTCCTCCCTTTTTCAGGCCCTGGGAATCCCCATGCCTGTTCTGTAACCGTATTGTTTCAATTGTTATCAAATTGTAATATTTGGCCTTCTTCTCTTAAAAAAGACAAACTCCTCTTTTTTTCAAGGGGAGTTTATAAAGTTAACATGTTTGTAACACGGCCCAAATGAGTCGGGCAGGGGTTCTGCATGTTCAAATGGCGCTTTGAGTTCGCAGGAATTCCTCCGCGGTTTCCTGGATGTTTCGAAAGCTTTCCCAGTTCAGGCGGAGAGCTTCGTTAACCCGTCCATTGGCGTCCCGGGCCATGGCAAGGCCTCTTTTGAGGTATATGTCCTGGCGGGTATCAAGAAACAAGTGCATTTCGTGGAGAGCTTCGATGTAGAGTT
>CAYNGH010000088.1:0-13734 GCA_964396845.1 uncultured bacterium
CGAACCACCCGATGTGATTTGCGGGCATAAAGGCCAAAATAAGGCACCGCCACCTTGTTTGAATGAAGGAAAGGCTTGCAGGCAGCCACCACCTGCATCTTGTTGCGGTAATAATATGGGGATGGAGCTTCGTAAATGGCATCAATCTCCACCCCGTGAAGCCCGCCCAGGTGATGAAGCACATCTTCCACCATCTGTTTCTTGTACTCCATCTGAGATTTATAGGTCATCTGCTGAAGCTGACAGCCTCCGCACTTGTAAAAAATCGGACACGGGGGGCTGACCCGGTGAGGAGAATTTTTCAGAATGCGGTTTATCTCACCCCGGGCATAATTCTTCCGGACATCGCAAAGGCGCACTTCGATTTCATCTCCGGGAGCACCATAAGGAACAAAGACCACCAGGTCCTCCAGGCGGCCCACAGCTTCTCCACCTATGGCCAATCCTGTGAGGGTAAGAGGATACAGGTCCCCCACGGAATAGCTGTTCATTAACTAATCACTCTTTCCTGGAACCATTTTCCAGAATTTTAATCCCCTGGCTTACCATCCCTTGCCCTTCCTGAACATGATCCATACTGCTGTCTTCAAAAACTTCCCACATCTCCTGGTACCCCTCCACCTGAAGGGTAAGGGATTCCACAAGGCGCTGATGAACCCCTTCCCAGGCAACGGGAGGAGAAATCTCCTGCAGAATATCCAGCTGGGTTTCCAGCTGATCAATTACTCTGGCTGCAGCTGATTTGCCTTTTATCACCACGGGATCATCCAGTTCAAAGAAGGGTCTGCGTCCTTCCAGGTCTTCGATAAACCGGATGATTGCACTGATACCGGTCTTGTCGAAAACAAACTGACGTTGAATATTGCCGATCCCTTCTATGACCTGTTCAATTTCTTCGATATATTTCTTTTCGTCATCCTTCATAAGACAGCCCTCTTGTCCCCATATAACTTAACAAAAAAATTCTTTGAATTCTCAAGATTTCCTGTTTTTGACATCTTTTTACTATCCCTCCTTCCAGGGCCGGTGTATAGAACTATTGTGTTAAGTTACCTTATTTTTTGCATTTTAATATCATCAATTTTTATCTAAAAGAAAACACCATCAAAATGGTGTCAGAACTGTAAAATCATCCCACAGCAAATCCTACATTGGTGTTCGGTTAAGTAATATAACTCAGTAGCTGTGCCGTCTGGATGGGGTTTCTCCCGCTGTCTTTCTCCTGCTCCAAGGCGGTTTGCTCCATGTCGCCTCACAGATTCCTTTCCCTCCGGGATACGCCGTCCCTGGCGCGCCCGGAGCATCGGACATCGTGTCCGATGAAGGAATCCTGTGGACTCCCTGTCGCACCCCCTGGGCAGGAGAGTAATGCGTTTCGAAACCCCAATCCTGACTGCCTGGACATTGATGGAGCAAGGATTGTAGTCTTAACCGAACACGGATGGCAAATCCTATATAAAAGACTCTATCAACTTCAGATTATTGGGTCTTTCGCCGGCATTAAAGCCGAATTTCTGTGCCTCGTCAAGGGCATCCTCAAGGCTCCATTTGAGCCTTGTAATCCGATAAGCCGCCGCCACGATTCCTGCCCGATCCGCGCCGTTGGAGCTGTGCAGAAAGACAGGTTTTGCATGAAAGTCGATGATGTCAAGGATCTTTGTGATCTGCTTCTGATCCAGGGTCGGATCGTCCCAGTTTTCCAGAGAAAAATGATAGTAATCCACGGCAAATTCATTGCAGACATCCTTCTCTTCTTGAAGGGTGTATCCGGGCCACACCTGATTTTCATGGCACAGATTGATGACAACCCTGACCCCGGCCTGGTTAATCAGCCAGTCCAGGTCCTGAACCGACGGCTGGGAACTGCGCAGGACATTGAAAGTGTCCATAGTGCCGATATTATTCAGACTGACAAAAACATCATTGAAGTAGCATTCAAGATGGTTGGATTTTTTATATTCCTGTTGGAACTTTTCCAGCATGTTCAGTTTGTGCAGGCTGAACTGCCGGGCAAAGGCAGGAGCCTGGGGATAAAGCCTGCGGATGTTGCCTGTAAGACGGTTGAGATAAGAAAAGGCAGACCAGCGAAGCATGGGGTCAATATCCAGTTTGCCGGCTATCTGGGCAAACTCCTTGATTTTTTTCAGGGTTTCCGTCAGATCATCGGGAAGGGTGGAGTTTCTGGCCTGGGCTTTTACCCTGACCACAACAGAAGCACCTCCCCGGGGGGGATCCTCTGAAACTGCAGGCGTCGGTGCATCATCCACAAAGCCGACTCCCTCCATTACATCCTCCACCGATATAGCCCTTGCAGGACCGGCAGTAATGCTTGGTTTAGGGGAAGGGGCCGGCTCCGAGGTTTCCCTGATATTTTCATTCAAAATCTCCTCCACAGGCACAGCCCTCAGGATTGCCCCGGCAGATGCCGGCTTCTCCCGGGAGGCCACCTCCAGCTCAGCAGGAATAACCAGCTTCGGTTTGGGCATCTCCCGGGCCTTGTCATCAGCAGGAAGACTGCTCATGGAAGGCACAAAGGGTTTGCTACTGCCGGTAGTATCCGACCCGGATTTGCCGATAATCTCAAGGGTGGTTTTTTCCACCGGGGGTGCCGGCACCGGCTCCGCTGCAACAGCGCTGTTTTTGTCTTCCCTTTTCATATAAGTAGGAAGAATAAAGTCATCATCGCTGTAGCCTCCATCCACAGGGGGTTTGTCGGCATTCTCCTCTTCAATTTTTTCTTTTTCTTCATCGGCATCAGATTCCGGCTCTGTTTCAACCGGCGATTTGATTTGTGATTCCAGCTTTGTCACAACCGGTTCTTCAACAGATGAGTCATCCCGGACAACCTCACAGTTATCGGTATCATTCTCCAAGTATTTCTTTACTTTATCCGGATCAAACATGGTCATCCGCTGAAGAACCGACTGCCGGCGTCCATTGGGGCACCTGTCAAGATATTTTTCCAGCAGTCTGAAGGCTTCCTGGTTATCACCGGCAAAATGCCTGATTTCCGCCTGGTAAGGTAATACCTCGATAAAATAAGGATCCAGCTTGTTAACCTTGCTAAATTCAACATCCGCTTCCTTGCGGTTTCCCTGTTCCATCAGACATGCGCCGATATTGTAGCACACCTCGGCTTCAGTTTTCTGATCAATATCCAAAGTCAAGGCTTTTTTAAACTCCTCCACAGCTTTAGAATATTCTGTGAGGACCCTGAAGCACCGGCCTTTTCCGATTTGGGCCTGGATGCATTTTTCATTTAGAAAAAGAGCCTCGTCGTAAAAAAGCAGGGCTGACTTCAACTGACGCTCCCCGATGGCATCCTCGGCCCTCTCCAGATATCCAGACACTTCCTTCTGGATATTCTGCCGACGCTCCATGATGTTGAGGACCCCCAGTATCACCGATGCAAAGCTGACCAGTATAAAGGTGAGAAGGGTAATACTCTCTGTGACATATGCATAATAACTGGTCAGAATAACAAAGGCCAGCATGAAAATGTAAGTCAGGGTTTTCTTGCCAATTTTTTTAATTATCTTCATAGTTTGCTCCTGGTTTTATATATTTCTCAACCAGGCCAGCCCATAAGAAAACAGATTGGGAAAACACCCCAGGACAGTTCATGTTGAAAAGGCAACATCCTGCATCAGAAAAACTGCACCTGAATAATGGTGATTTCCTAAAAGAATCAACCGATCACAAGCATCTGTATTTCGGCAGATAAAAGGCCTGGTGTGGCCCCGGCAGATCCGGCCCCGGTTCTTTAGAATTCAGAATAAAACAAAACCAGGGATATGCCGGCAAGGATCTCAGGGATAATGAGTCCCGTCCTCGGCATTCTGAGTGCACCCGGAGTCCGGCCCTGTCTTCCAACTGTCCTTCCAGAAAATAATGGAAAATAGATAAAATAATGACAACAAATAAAAACAGACCCAAAACAACTTCCTCACAAAAATACCGCCGGGACTTCTGTATCACATTCAACACCTCCCTTCCTGACACCTGATAAGCGATGATGAATCTATCCATGCCAGTGAAAGATATCCTTATCAGTAATAATTATACCCACTTAAACCAAGATAATCCCCCCATGAACCACAAGGTAATGTTAGATTATGATAATAATTCAAAAATCCAGGGCCATGGATTGCAAAAAAATGAAACAGAGTTGATCAGGAGAGAATAAAGCGGTTATCCCGGCCCATGACCAGGATTTTCTTGAAGGCATCCAGGTAACGCAGAAACAGCAGAAGCATAAGTTTCTCCGAGGGGCCGATGATGGTTTTGATGACAGAGAAAGGGGTGTTTTCATCCCGAAGCATATCCATTACAAAACCGGTGGAATTTGCAACAAAAACATGATGCTTGGGAAAATCATCTGTCAGCCGGCGATAAAAGAAACGTCGCACTTCAATCTTCTCAGACATATCCTTGATCCCGGGACAACGGGAAGAAATCTCCCGGATGAATTCTTCCTGAAAAGATTTCAGGAACTCCTCTGGTATGCCCGGGTGTTTGTCCCGGAATCGCACCAAGGCACTGTAGCTTGCTGCAAAGAGGGAATAAACCGACACTTCAAAAAACAGCCGGCTGGAAAGGTTGTCATTCTGCTTCTCCCCGGGGACTGCCTCTGTAATTTTCTGGGTTTCTTCCTGGATATAATCCAGAACACTGGCAATCTCGGGGGTAAATTTTTTCTTCAATAAGTTTAAAAGAAACTTGTTCATACTGGCTATCTAATTCCGGGAGATATGTGCATGCTTTTCTATGGAGGCCCTTTCATTACCTTTTATCCTGAAAACTATAATCTCAAGGATTCATACAAAACCCGGCAGGCAGGACAAAACAGTAATTCCTGCCTGCTCAGGATAACCTCACTTCAGCATTTCCTTCGCCGAAAATATTCCAGTTCAGTTTTTGGGAGTTTTCTCCACGGGGGAGCCGAGTCCCGCTTACTGTTTTTCTTTCAATTCAAACATGGCAGAGAAGCTTCCCTCGCCGATGTTGTAGAGAACATCCGGTGGTTTCAATTCCTTGCCGTCCACATAAATCCGGCATTTCATCTTTCTGGGGGACCAGGCCATAAAAGACACTTCGTAATTGGCAGGCCCGCATTCTGCTTCGACAGATTCGGGGATGACTATCTCGATGGGTTTTGTGGCAAAACCAGCACTGGAGGGATTGTCTGCCCGGATCTGACCGAATACCTTGGTTCCCTGCTCATCGTCGCCCACAACTTCAACCTTTACCATATACTTGTTGGGATCGGGCTTCTTCTCGCAACCCACTGCCAGAAAACCCAGGACCATGACCATGGCAAGGCAGAAAATCAGAGTTTTCTTCATTTCAAATCCTCCTAAATATAAATAATTACAAGATATGTTTCTTTGGTATCAGACAATTACCTTTTTGGAGAATAAAAATGATTTGGCTTCAGGCTTCTGGGGTTTTCTTCTTCATGTATATGGCCGGGTTGTTCCCGCCGAAACAAGTTATTCCCACGGATTTGGTAGATTTGTTCTTGATGATCTCGCCATTTTTATCCATCCCGATGGGGTTGTGGATCTGGGCTTCAAACCCTGCCATCTTCTTCATTTTTTCATGGGGAGTGTCCTTAACCGGGAGAACCGGTGTCGGATTGTATTTCTGCCGGGGCTGTGAGGTGACAACCTGAAGAAGCTCCTGGGACATCTGAGCCTTGTTAAGGCCACCGGGGGTGTCCGGCGGTTTATTCTCCCACTGCTTCTTGCAGTGGACACCGCTCATGAGAAGAGATTTTATGTCACCGCGCATTTTTCTTCGGCCCTTTTTATGCTTTAATATTATTATCTCATATTTTGAGATAACTGGGAAGGGGATTGTTACATTATTTTATTAAATTAACAGGAATGCCAAATCAAGCCAAAAACTGGACACCATAGACAACATGATCTCCTGCAGACGAACTCTCCACATGTTTACAAATACGAAACAATTTGGAGTGGATTTGTGTCATTCAATATGGTAAACTAAACAAAGTAAAAAACTAACAACAAATAATTTCTGGAGGAAGCAATGTCAGTTAATGAAGTATCAATAAAAATGAATAATCTCCCGATGGCCCCCGCAAAGAGCGGTATATCCGATAAGCCCGAAAAGCCCGCCACTGAGCCTCAGGACGGGGTTGAAATTTCCGATGGTAAACAGGAAGAAAAGCCTTCGTTTCTTGAGAGAGTAGGCAAGAAGATCGGCGGTTGGATTGACCGGAAAGCCGATGATATGGATAAACCCAAAACCACCGGGGACAAAATCAAGAGTGTCCTTATTCAAACTGCATTTGGTGCCGCCGCTGGAGCAGGACTGATTGCCATGGCTGCAAGCCCTGTAGCCCTGGGTGTTATAGCCGGTGTTGTGGGCGGAGCTGTTGGACTTGTTGCCGGAGGTATGGTAGGCGGTCTTCTGGGTGGCATTGTCGGTGCAGGCAGAGGAGATGCCGGCGGTGGTGCAACCACAGGTGCCTTGATTGGCGGTATTGGTGGTGGCGCAGTGGGTGCTGGTGTTGCTGGACTGGCTGGTTATGCCGATGCCCACATCCTCGTCGGAATGGCTGCAGCTCTCGGGGGAGGCCCCGTGGGCGGAGCCATCGCCGGTGCTATCATGACGGGAGCCTATGCAACCTACAGTGCTCTTGCCAGCAAATAAACAGCAACTTGTCAGAATATTCAAGGCCCGGGAAAACCGGGCCTTTTAATTTCTCCATGATTTTCCATACAGAGGCGGGTCACTCAATCCGGGAAACCACCCTTATGCCTTCCAGCGACATATGGTAAAGAAACACCAGGTGGAAAAAATCTCCCGGGTGAGGAGGAGCACCGATTTCAAGGGCGGTCTTAACGGGCAGATCATATGTCTGGACACAATTTTCCGGGAGGATGACTTCCCACTGGTTGTGGAGAGTATTGGCCAGATGCCGTATGAATGTGGCCAGCTGGTTTGCGCAAAGGTCCGTGCAGTCCCCCACAACGATAATCTTTCTTATATCTCTACTGTTAAGCCATTCTCCAAGGCCCGTTTCCAGGCTGGAAGATATGGAATTTTTAGTGAAGATGTCAAATTCTTCAAAAAAGGGAAGCGCTTTGAATTCCTCCACTGTCTGGGCTTCCCGGGTTCCCTGGATGCAATGGGGCGGAAATGCCTGAAATTCCCGGGAGTCTTCCCGATGGGCATCCTGGGAGAGGGCAATATGCCTGACCCCCATTTGGTGAGCTTTCTTAAACAGGTTGACAACAGGGGCGATGATTCCTTTTATTCTATCTGAGGCAAGAGGCCCAACCCGGCAGAATCCCTCGATGACATCAACAGAAATAATGGCCACGTGGTCAGCTCCCCGGGCATCCCTGATGATTTCTGCCATAGACTCTGTAGGCAGTTTTTCTTTCCAGTCAGCAAGGTATTCAATAAAATCACAGCTTTCCCTCAACAGGTTCTGCCGGATCATATCCAGTTCATTCATTGTGATACCAACCTTCCTTTCAAGTTACCGGTTCAAGCCTGGGGTTGGGACGGTACCGACGGCCCACCTTGGCACAGCTTTCCCACTGATCTTCTTTTTTTATCATCACCACATCGGCGGTGAAATCATATACTCCCACAAACAGCGCTGAACCGACGGCATACACATCCACCGGCACCTTGAGTTTTTCAAACAGGGCAATCTTTTCGGGATTAAAGCCTCCCGACACAACGATTTTTACCCAGTCGTATCCGTTTTCATCCAGGGCTTCCCTGACTTTCAAAACCAGCTTGGGGCACACTCCCGTGGGAGGGTATATGGTGAGATCATTCCAGAGGGATTTATCAACCATGGTGCCGGAGGTGTCCAGCCTCACTCCCCACAGCCTGCGTCCCAGAGCCCTGGCAACCTTCAGGGATGTACCCACGCAGTCGTTTTCAAAATCCACCAGGGATATGACCGACACTGACGGATCAATATATTGAGCAAATTTCCGGGTGGCCTCCACGGTATCTCCTCCATAGGCAGCAATAAGGCCATGGGGAATAGTGCCCAGTCCCTTGGATCCCCACCATTCCGCCTGGGCATCAGTGGAAACTCCCAGAGCGCCTGTTATGTAAGCGGCATAACCATCGCCGGTCTGATTGAGATGATGATCAAAACGGGCAGGAAAGAACAGCACTGGTTTTCCATTGGCGGCGTCAACCACTGCCTTGGTGTTGGTAGCCACTCTTGTGCGCCGGGCCAGAACTCCCAGGTAATCGGTTTCAAGATGAGCAAACAGAGAATAATCCCCGGTAATGGTCATCACAGTTTCGAAGGGTTTAATGGAATCGCCGTCATAGAGGGCTTCCACCTGCAACTTATCCCAGCCGTTGATCCAATTCCCCGATGGATCATAATGTCCGGAGCACTGCCGGAGAAGGGCAATAGCCTCATCAACACCGCATATCACCGCATCTTTTTTCTGAAACAACTGCATCCTGATGACCGGGTGGTGGCCATCCCTCTCAAGGATTTCCTTGGTGCGGTTAAAATATTTGTCGGAGTAATACCCTCTTCGCATCTTTTCCAGGGGCAGATCAAATATTTCCGGTGTCAGCCTGGTTTTAGACTGCCTTGGATTTTCGGCAGGATAACTGCTCTTCTTTCCGTCTGTTGCATTTACCATTTTTCATATCTCCCCATAATATTACCCTTGGAATTTTCATCCATACCAGCCAACTCCTGCCTGTGAATAATTTAACATTCTCCGTTGCCTGAGAATCCATTAGTGTTCGGCTAAGTAATATAACCCAGTAGCTGTGCCGTCTGGACATTGACGGAGCAAGGATTGCAATCTTAACCGAACACAGATGCCTGAGAACCATAAACATCCCACCAGGAATCTTGTTTCAATCCTTAGGTTATATGCAACTTTGTTCCATCAGATATTTTATCTTTTGTCATTTCCCCACATGTAACAATCTCATGGGTCTTCAGGTTCCAGATCATGGATATTGAAAAAAGTTATTATTTATTTTAAATTTTCCTATGTATTACTTCAATAATCCTTGTCATTCAAAATTAAAAGTAGAAAAAATTTTGTCAGAGAGTTGCAAAGAAGAAGGATATCTGATATGATGCAAGAAACCCAACAACAGAACATTTGGCTTCAAATGTTCTGTCATAAATAATGAAAAGGAGTGATCTCCATGAAAAAGGAAAGGAAAGTTCTGATTGCTTCCACCGAGGCAGTTCCTTTCGCCAAGACAGGAGGTCTGGCCGACGTAATAGGGGCACTTCCTGGTGAAATTGCAAACCAGGGAGCAGATGTGCGGGTTGTTCTACCCAAGTATCAGTCTATTGATGACAAGAAGTTTAGCCTCAAGAAAGTTGGCGAGCCCTTCGAGGTTCCCATGGCGGGAGAAATGGCCCAGGTGGTTGTCAAGCAGGGCAAATGCCCCAGTTGCAAGGGCAAGGTTTATTTCATCGAATGCGACAAATACTTTGATCGGGAAGGTCTTTACCAGGAAAATGGCCAGGACTATCCCGACAACGATCAACGTTTTGCTCTGTTTTCCAGGGCTGTCATCGAAATGCTCAAGGTCATCGATTACAGGCCTGATGTAATTCACTGCAACGACTGGCAGACAGGTCTTATCCCTGCATATCTTCGCACCATTTATGGCACTGACGATTTCTACAGGGGAATATCCACCGTTATGACCATTCACAATATCGCCTATCAGGGGATATTCAATCATGACACTATGGAACGTATCGGGCTTCCCAGGGATATTTTCACTCCCGACGGGGTAGAATACTGGGGACACGTGTCCTATTTGAAGGCAGGCATTGTCTATTCTGATCTGGTCAGCACTGTAAGCCCAACTTATGCCAAGGAGATTCAGACATCCGAGGAATACGGCCGAGGGATGGAAGGGCTTCTGGCATCCCGGGGTGCTGACATATACGGTATTCTCAATGGCATCGACTATACCATCTGGAATCCCAAAAAGGACAAGATGATTTCCTCCAACTATGACAGGAGCGACTTGCGGGGAAAGAGCCGCAACAAGAAGAACCTGCAGAAGGATCTGGATATGGATTCCTCCAAGGATCCCATCATCGGCATCATTGGCCGGCTTACGGATCAGAAGGGTTTCGATCTGATTGCCAGCGCAATGGATCAGCTTATGTCAATGGATATGCAGATGGTGATACTGGGCACGGGAGAGCCTCATTACCACCAGATGCTTCAGGAGCTGGCAGACAAATACCAGGGCAAGCTTTCTGTCAACCTCTGTTTCGATGACGAGCTGGCTCACAAGATATATGCCGGCGCCGACATGTTCCTGATGCCTTCAAAGTTCGAGCCTTGCGGACTGGGCCAGATGATTGCTCTGCAGTATGGCACAATGCCCATAGTCCACCACACCGGCGGACTTGCCGACAGCATCATCGACTATACCGAGGATCCCAATCAGGGCAACGGTTTCATGTTCAGGGAATACACTGTTGACTCCATGATGGACGCGGTCAGCCGGGCCATGGACACCTATTCCAATAAACGCAAGTGGAATTCTATCATCAAGGAATGTATGGCCGTTGACTTCTCCTGGAAAGCTTCAGCCTCAAAATATATGGAGCTGTATAATGTGGCTGCTGGCAAAAGGCAGGCTGTGGCGGTTTAGGTTCACATATATTAAAAAGCGGGGGTTCACCCCGCTTTTTTTTTCGGAAATTTCATCACCTACTGGTTGGAAAACTCAGATCGAATCGCCCCGGTGGTGCCGTCAATGAAGATCCTCCCTCGATTCAGATAGTTCCCCCCCGAGTCTTTGCGGGATACTTCAATCTCATAAACAGGGGTCGGAGATGGCGGTGTCTGGCCTTGGGGAGTGACAGGAACCCCGTTGGAGCCAAAGGGGAGCATCTTGTTGTATTCCTCTCCATCAAGGCCGAACATCAAGGCCACTCCTTCAAAGTCGCTGTCAAGGTCCGCCTTTGTCATAGGTTCGATCTCAAAATTCACAAAATCTATGGCAATGTCCTTGTAAACGCTTTTCTTATCAGACCGGTTGGCTCCCCGGTTTAAGAGGACAACATTGTAATCTCCCGGCTGGTCATTGGCAAAAGCCCCGGAATTGTTATAATCGGATATTCCCCGGCCATGACTTTTTGCCATAACCTGGGCTTCTCTCACCTGTTGGACGATACTGTCAAACTGGGTTCTGAACTCCTGGTTCTTCATAGTTCTTCGCCAGTTTAAAGTACCAATTAAAATGAGAGTGGAAAGAATCACAATAATGATTAACAGCTCCAGAAGGGTAAAGCCAGGCCTTCTCCTGTGCTTCATACAGCACACCTCGTTTCTGATTCTTACTATGATAATAGCAGAAGTTTTATGGTATTTTCAAGAACCCACTCATCTGTCGCCAAGATAAGCCACTGCCTCGATTTCCACCACCGCACCCAGGGGGAGGGCTTTTACTTCAACAACGGCCCTGGCCGGGGGACTGCCCTTGAAATAACTGCCGTAAGCCCTGTTAATCTCACCGAATAACCCCATGTCGATGGTATATATGTTCACCTTTACCAGATTGTCAATGTTACCCCCGGCCTGGCAGACCACTGAGAGAAGATTGTCCATGCACCGGCGGGTAAGATCTCCGGCCGGGGCTTCCAACATCTTCCCGGTTTTGGGATCCAGGGGGAGCTGTCCCGACACATAAAGAAATCCTCCGGCCAGAACTCCCTGGCTGTATGGCCCCACTGCACCGGGAGCCTCCGTGGTTGTTATGATTTTTTTCATTGTTCCTCCCATGTCAGATCCTTTGATATCAAATGATCTGTTATTGATTTTACTTCCCTGGAGCCGGGCCTGTAACAACCGGGATCATATCCCCCAGATGATTAATCGAATAATCAATATACTGACGGTATCCATCAGGGTTCATCCCTACATCCATAAAAATAGTGCTCATACCGTATTGTTTTGCTCCCATCATATCCCGCCGGGGATTGTCCCCCACATAAAAAGACTTTACAGGAGAAACATCCCCGGCCTTCAGGAATGCTTCGTCAAAAATTTTCCTGTGGGGTTTCAGGGCTCCTGCCTTCTCGGAACAGGTGATGCTGTCAAAGTACCTGATGACGCCATGAGCTTCCATTAACCTCATAAGAAAATCGTGATCAAAATCGGATATTACTCCCAGATGGTAACCCATCCCCCTGCAGGACTTCAGGGTATCCACAGCATCGGGATAAAGACGCACCAGGCGACAATGGTTGATGATGGTGGTTTCTTCAAACCATTCAAGATCCTCCCGGGTCACCCTGTCAATCCCGAATTTACCCAGGGTCTGAATAAGGCAGTGGTTGGAAACATCCTGCCCCCGGATGGTGGTGGTTCCCATTCCGTGGGTGTATTCATGCCAGAGGTGACGGGTGTATTCTTCCTCGAAACCAGCAGGATCTCCGGCAATGCCGAATCTTTCCAATATCATTCCGGCAGTTTCAAGATGGGCTTCCCGATCCGATGCGTAGTCGTAAAGAGTCCCGCCATAATCAAAGAAGACTGCCTGAAATCTTTTGTTTTCACTTTGTATCATGTATGCCTCACTGGTGGTTGATTAAAACAGAACACCGCCACAGCTGAAATCATCCCCCGGTTCTCCCCGATCCAGAAAATCACGAAGGCAACAGATGGTCTTTTCCAGCTCTTCAGCAATTAAAGGGAAATATTTTCTCCCCAGGGGAAGCAGATGTTTCCGGGTAGCAGTGATATATCTTTGCATTTTGTTTTTCCTGGGAGAAAGATGAAGACTTCGCAGGTTGTCCAGCCGATCCGCAAGTTTTATAAGAACCACATCCCTGCCGGCATTGTTGATTTGCCGGTAATAATCCTCATCCCTCCTTGCACGGCTTTGCCCGCCAGACAAGGGAGGCTTTGACAATTCCTCCACTATTCCAGCAATTCTTCTGCCGAAAGCTCTCTCAAGTTTTTCAACATCAAATTCCCGGCAATCCTCCAGCACATCATGGAGCAGGGCCGAGGCGATAACTTCCGGATCCGTTATCCCGATCTTCTCAACAAGGTAAAGGGCCACCCGGAAAGGATGCACAAAATAATGAACCCCTTCATCCCGAGTCTGTCCATAGTGGCATCTGTGGGCAGTATCATATGCCTGGCGCACCGGCTCAAGACAGACATCAGGATCCAGAGAAAGGAGAGCCTTTTCCAGTTTGTCTATGTCGGTATTATACAAGTCCAGCTCCAATATTTTTCATTTGATTATATCACGAATTTCTCCTGGTGGGAACAATGGCCCCAAGACCATAGACACTTTAGAAGTGCCCCCCCATTTGGAATGGGGGAATATGAGTCGCCCGGTTTAAAACCGGGGAAACATGAGTCGTGACCCATTTTTAGAAAATGGGGAAAACATGAGTCGTGATTGTCATGATCGGTGGGATATAACTCTCGGGCCGTGGGGCACTTTGGAAGTGCCCAAAATGAGTCGGGATTGTCATGATCCTTGGGACATGGCCCTCGGGCCGTGGGGCACTTTGGAAGTGCCCAATATGAGTCGGGATTGTCATGATCGGCAGGACATAACTCTCGGGCCGTTGGTTATGTGTTGGTGGGCGTTGTTAGGCGTTGTTTGGTTTTGTTTTCTTATTAATTCAACTTCCGGTTGACTGGAAGCTGTCGCCGGAAGGGTGGTTGTTGAATGTGAACTGTGAAGCAATCCCTT
>CAYNGH010000089.1:0-13690 GCA_964396845.1 uncultured bacterium
GGGTTCACATCTGCCAGATGAGTGCGGTAGAATTCAGAATTGTTCCGGGCATAGCGCAGAAGATTCTTCAGGCGATCCCACCGGGACAGGGCAGGCTTTGCCGGGGCAATCCGGTCCCCCAGGTCGAAACGCCGGTCAATCCATTCGATGTTGACCCACTTGATGAGCTGCCGCAGGGGATAATCAAAATCATGAGGCGCGCCCAGCTTCTGGGTTCCCATGGTGCCGATGCGGGTAATCCGGGAAACCCCCACCCGGGTCAGGGCCTTGGAGAGCATCTTCAGCTGGGCGGTGCTGGCCAGAATACCCACGGACTGGAGGTGATCCTTGATGAGGAGAGCCTGGCCCAGTATATCTGCCCAGGAAGAGAAGGGCTTGATATAGATAGTACGGTTGAGGCAGGAAGTCTTGAACCGGGGCGAGTCTTCGTATATGATGGTCCAGCGGGTGCTGTTGTGGGCTTTGTGAAGGACCGCCCTTCCTTCTGCCTCTTCAAAGCGGGCCATCTCTCTGGCTTTTAAGACCTCGATTTTTTCGTGGACTGATAAATTTTCCTGAGGATACCGGTGGCTGATTTTTTCCAGGTATGATGGAAACTTCACCAGGAATGAATCCACGATGTCTTTTTCCAAATATATCACCTGGGGGGATGAACAGGCCCTCTGCTCCCACATGACCACATCCCTGGCGCATCGTTCAAATATATCGTCGGGATCTGACTGGGCAAACCCCTCGGATGTGATGATGGAGAAGCTGTATCGGGGGCCGTATTCCACCAGCCGGGTTCCCAGGGGCAGGCCTGCCCGGTAGCTTTCCACCGCTTCCTGACCGCCGAACACCACAATGCCGTCACACCGGTGCTTGAAAAAATCTTCCACTTTCCGATTTCGGGATGGAAAGCTCAGGACGCAGAAGGAATTGGCAAGATGCCCGGCCTCGTCCACTTCCTGCAGGCTCCGGGCAAAGAGTTGGGGAAAGACCGGGTCCTGCCGGGACATCTTCAGGATGTTGATGTTCTTGGATAAAAAGCCGTATATCAGGCTGTCAACCCCTCCGACAAATACGTTTCCGGGACTGACATGAAGCACCGTCCCCAGGGGTTGTGCCCTGATGTAACCGTCATAGGAAGGGATATATTCAAACCGATCCAGAAATGCCGACCGCCCCAGCTGACCCCTCAGCAGTCGGAACAGGTTTTCCCGGGTCAGAAAACCAAACAGGCTGTCGATGGCCTCGGCGGTCATCTCCCGGGAATAACCCACCAGAGGAGGCATTAAATCCATGGCTTCCCGGCGGTATGAGTTTCCCTGATCAAGCCAGTTAGCCCCCACCTGGCTGAGAATGTCGATAATTTTTTCCACCGGTAGCTCCTGGAGTTTTCCCGATGCCCGGTCAGCCTTGACAAATATTGCATTTAAATCCTCAACAGTAAGACTGGCGCTGGATTTCTTGAAATTGCCGAATATGTAATGCTGGTTCATAAAGTGTCATCCCCTCTGTTGGATCCTCCGGGGTCATCCTTGCCGGTGGCAGTCACCATCACTCTGGAGAACCGGGCCATGGAAGCCTGAATGTAGCCGGCATATCCCCCCACCAGCACATATGCATATCTGGCATGAAAAGGTGCGTCGGCCATGTCGGGAAAAAGCCCGGTGAACACCGATACCGTCAGCAGAAAACCTCCGCCGCCCATAAGTCCTCCCAACAGTGCCACAGGCAGGGACGCGGTTTCCATTCCCCGCCAAATTGAAAGCCCCATGTATGTCATCCCTGTGGCAAGAAAAACCACAAGGTTAATATCCGGCGAGGCAAAGTCGAACCCCATGAGAAAAAACAGAAGCCCCCCGATGCCCAGCCCCGGTATTAAAGCTCCCAACCCTGAGAGATAGTTGAGGCCTTTTTTATGGGATATTTTCGGAAAGGCTCCCCTGAGAATTAACGGCGCTCCGCTGGCAAAAAGTACTGTGATGACTCCTCCCAGAAGAGGGCCAGCCAGGGGATGAGATGGATCCATGTTCTTGCGGGTCATAACCAGGACATTGGCCATGGAAAGTATCACCGTTGCTCCTAACAGTGCAAGGTTCAGGATTTTCTCATCAGGGCCGGTTCTGTGGTTGTTCATTCTGTTTCTCCTGTTTCTCCTGTTTCTCCTGTTTCTGCCAATTTCAGATACTCCAGCGCGTTGATGGCACACCCCTTGTGCTTAACCACGCCTCCCCTGCCCAGGATTTCTATGTATGGGGCATTCCGACCGCATGGGCAGTGGGCCCCGGTAACTGCCAGGTCTGTGGTGAGAAGGCTGATGGCGGGAAAGCTGTGGAGATATGGAGTGTAAAGATGCAGGAGTCCCCGGTGTCCATCGGGGAGAATCTGCATGGTGTCTAAATCCCGAACCACTGCCCTGGAATATATGGGCACATGAAGGTTGCCTTCTTCACATTCGCAATAGGGAACCCCGTGTTCCACCATACCGAACAGGTCCCGGATATTCCGCCGGGGAATCCCCAGCCACAGGGACATCAACTCCCCGAAGCGTTCTTTTGGAATCTCCTGCTCCGCCTTGTCTTTCCAGCCTCCGCCGATGATGATGAAACTCTTCTTGCTGAATTTCAGAGGAGGCAGTTTTCTTTTCTGGTATTCCTGCATTATCTCGTAAAGATAAGCAGGAAAGCCGATGATTCTAAGGGGCAGGCCCTCCCTTTCGAAGCGGATTAAAGCCTCGATGATCCCATCCCGGTCCAGATAGAAATCGTTTTTCCGGGCATCATGCTTCAGGGCGAAAACCGATTCCCTGACCTGGGTCAGCCCCGAAAGCAATATGTCGGAAAAAGCAGTGCCGATGTCCCGGGCTTGATCATATTGATAAGAAAACAGGATGGCATTGACTGTAAGGGTATTGTCGGCCATACCGTATGACTGGTATATGTTCCATACGATACGGCGGATGCGGGATTCGGTCACATCGTCGATGGGAATGGCGCTTCGCTGTCCCGTGGTTCCCGATGAATGGAGGGTCATCTTCACCTGCTCCTCCGGGACACTCTGGATCTGCCTCTGCTTCAGCACCGATACGAACAGGTGGGGGATATGGAATATATCCCTGTAGCTCAGGAAGTGCTCCGGGGTGAGGCCGTCGAGATAACATATCTTGCGGAATGTGGGGCAGTTGTCGTAATGGTGAAGAAAGCACTCCTTCATGGCCTCAAAGAATAAATGATCCCGCTGGGGAGTGAAAAGAAAGGGGTCCTTTGTGTTGATCAGCTCTTCAACCTTGGAAGCAGGCATGTCAGGCATAATTGAGATCCTCCCACAGCTTGGCGCTACGGTTCTTGTAATATGCCCGGACAAACTGCCGGGTCTTATCGGTGAGGCGGATCTTTCGAAAATCCAGGGGAACAAAATTGCGACACATCACCACAAAATCAACCCGCTGACCATCCCGGGCCTCCATTGCAGGAAAATAAGCGCAGGGACAAAAATCCGCCTCGTAAGCCCGCATCTGCATATTCTCATCAAAGGCGTTTATCAGCACTTCCAGATACCTGATACCCATTCCCACCGCCACCTCTGATACCGCCTCCAGAATCGAGGTGAGGTTTTCCGGTTGGTCGGTGTGAAGTCCCATGAGATCCCCGTGGCCGTCCCGTTCTTCGAAATGGATATAAGCCTGGGTGCCTCCGTCGGGGGTGGACAGACGAATCTGGGGATAGTGAAAAGGATAGAAGGACATCAAAAGTTCCCCGGAATCCCGTTTTTTGTAATATTCCCATTCGATGTCGGGAGATTTTTCCACCGACAGGTCATATTTAATAAAGTTCTTCGGGGTATGGTAATGATAGCTGATTTTTTCTGCAGGCTCCAGGTTCAGCCTTTCCCGGACAATATCGTAAATATCCCCGGACTGGGGTATCAGCCGGGGACTCTGCCGACGGGCCGACAGGGCTTCGGGCCTGATGAGAACCTTCAGGCCATGGGTTTCAAAACTGCTCACCTTGCGCACATTGGGGAATACTCCCACATCCACAAACCCCAAATCCTCCAGGTCGTCGTGAAAGGACTGAGGCACAAAGGTTCGCACCACCCCATATACTGCGTCCACTAATTTTTCCCGGTGAAGAATGTAGTCAAGTCCATGGCCGATGGCCCATTTCATGATTTTGTTTCCCCGGTGTTCCGGCTGGACAACCCCTGCCAGGGACTTGCCCAGGCGGTGATGCCGGTCTGTTACAAAAAGAACCGCTCCCACCATTTCATCCAGCCGGCGTATAATCAGCCACAGATAATTGGAATCCTTGATGGCCCACTTCATCTTGTCGGAATCCGCTACTTCCGGGAGAGTATATTTACCGCCATAGACCTGGTAATAAAGATTCCGGAGCTCTTCCATGTCTTTTTCTTCTGCAACACCAAGGCAGTATTCTTCTCCGCCGGAAGGCCGTGCCACTTCTTGGATGCTGTGGGTGCCCATCCCATCACTCCTTTTTTTTATTCTTCCAGCTGTATGGTCCCCAGGGCCTTGATGGGCGTCATGGGGGCAATCTCGCTGTAGGAGATAACCGGTATGTGGGGGAAGCTGGCCTCGGTTATTTTCCGGACAAACCGGCGGATGACCGGCGAGGTGAGGATTACCGGGATCATTCCCAGGCTCTCAACTGCCTTGAGTTCATCAGCCAGCCGGGAGAGAAAACGGAATCCCAGGGAATAATCCATATCCAGCCACCGGACATTGTTCATCTCCTTGATGGATCGCAGTATCAGTCTGTCGGTTTCCGGCGACAGCAGGAGAACATTCAGGCTGTTTTCCTCATCCCGGTAAACTGTGGAAATATATTGGGAGAACCGGGCCCGGATATATTCGATGAGCAGTTCAGGGTCATCGGTGAGATGAATGTGGCCGTCGATGGTTCCAAGGATTGCGCCGATATCCTTGATGGGGATTCTCTCCCGCAAAAGTCCCCGCAGGACAAACCGCAGTCCCCCCACGGTGAAGTTTCGGGGAAACAGGGATTTGATCAGGCCGGGATGATCCTTGCGGGCTTTTTTGATGATGGCCTCGGTTTCTGCATACCCCAGAAGCTCGAAGCCATAGTTGGAAAGAAGGTGTCGAAGCCGGTTCTGAAGGGGAAAGAATATCTCCGGCGGAGTCATTGCCAAATCGAGGGTTGCAAAATCATAGGAGATGCCCCGGATCTTCAGCAGACACTGCCCTCCCTTCAGTCCTGCGCAATGAACTGCCTTTATTTCAGGGATGACAAGCCCCAGGTATGAAGCCATCTGCCTGGCCACCAGGTGAAAGGCTTCTTCCATTTCTTCCCGGTATTCGAACAACTGCCCGGATACTTCCACCGACAGGGGGATTACCTCCAGAAGATCCTCAAACTCCTTCATCCGGTGCTCTGCCTTTTTCCCCCGGGAGGATTTCTTTTTCTCGGGTTTCAGGAACCGGACAAAACGGGCTTCGGGCTTGATCCGATAAACCAGGGCCAAGGCCCTGGCAGCCTCGGGATAAAGGTCTTCAGGGATCTCCTGATCCAGCTTGATCTTATCTGAATCCTTCTGCGTCCAGCCTTCCACTTCAACCACGGGGATGTCTTCTCGAAAGGCCCGGTCGATCATTCTTCGGGATTTCTTTCCGGTGCCCTTGGATACTATCCGGGGAATCATCCCCGGGGAATATTCCAGCCCCAGGGCAAAGTTGTTCTGGGATATCATGACTATCTCGGCGCTGGATATGGTGGGCTTTTCCCGGCGGATCCTGTCCTTGATGATTTCCGGGATCCTGTTGGCGTCGATGGGGCCTTCTTCCGGGGGGGAGGAAACTTCCGTCTTGGATTTAATCTCTTCCTCCAGGATTTTTACCGCTGCGGCCTCGGCCTTGCGGGCGGTGTTTTGATCAGTATCTGAGCCGAATATCCTTGGTGAATGAGCTTCAGGGGATTCCGATTCATCCCTTTCTTCTCTGTCTTCTTTGAAGGCCTGAATAATTTTTTCCTTGACTTCTTCTCCCAGCTGTATATGCCCGTTTTTCTCCACCAGCAGACCTTCTCCCAGGCCTTCTTCCTGCTCCAGGGTTATTACTTCTGCCGGGGAAGCAAAACATCCCCGGTCATCGGCGGAGCAATTATTCTCTGTTTTTTCTCCCTGTGGGGTATCCCCGGGTTCCAGAGTTTCTTCGGGGTAGTTCTCTGGTTCCATGTCCCTGTTATCTGCCTGGTTCAAGAATGCACCTCCGGGATTTTTTTTTCTAATTCGCTCTCATGGAGGCAAATTCCTTGAAATTATTGCCGGGGATGGTCAGGGGTGATGCCGGGGAATCACTGTCATATTTCATCTCTATAAAAGGGATAGTCCCCGGGGAGGTGAAAACAATGGTCACACTATTATTATGAACATGGGAGGGTTTCCAATGAGTCAAAGACCGATACCCCTGGATGATCTTCTGCGTCCCAGAAACATCAAGAAGCTTCTGCCGGGGCTTATCGTCCTGATTGTGTTTGTGCTGGCGATTACCTTCAAGCCTTTCACTGCAATCCCCGCAGGACACCGGGGAGTCATATTCAACCAGTTTAGAGGAGTGGAAAAGGATCGGGTTCTCCGGGAAGGGTTTCACGTCATCATTCCTCTGGTGGAATCGGTGACCAAGCTTGAGGTGAGGGTTCAGAAGCAGGATTTTCAGGCTGCGGCAGCTTCCAGGGATCTTCAGGAAGTTAAGGCCAGTCTGGCAGTCAATTATCACCTGGATCCTCAGCATGTGGGGACAATCTATCAGCAGGTGGGGACGGATTTTGAGAACAAGCTGATTTCTCCCAGCGTGGAAGAAGCCATAAAGGCAGTCACAGCCCAGTATAACGCCACAGAGTTAATCTCCAAGCGTCCCGAGGTGAAGGACAAGGTGGTGGAATATATGCGCAACCGGCTGGACGGCTTTCATATTGTCATTGATGATGTGGCCATAACCGACTTCACCTTTTCCCAGGACTTCATGAGGGCCATCGAACTGAAGCAGGTGGCGGAACAGAACGCCCTGAAAAAAGAATATGAACTGCAGGAAGCCAGAAAGCAGGCAGACATTACCATTGCCCAGGCGGAAGGCGAGAAGGAAGCCACCATATCCAGGGCTGAAGGACAGGCCCGGGCGCAGGAACTGCTGAAAGACACCATCAGCAGTGACATTATCCGCCTCAAGGAGATCGAAGCCCAGGTGGAAGCCATCCGGAAATGGAACGGCCAGATGCCCTCGGTTACCGGTGGCGCCATGCCCATGTTCAATATTTCCGGCATGGCGGGAAAATGACAGGTTTCTGATCCGGGCCGGTATGTATAATGAGATTTCAGGGATACCCAAACCCGCCGGGTATTCCCGGTTCTGCGGGGGCAAAAAAAGACTCCCTGAAGATAACAATATGAGTAAATGCTGTTACAGATATCCCCTGATGGATTTATCCAGGGATTATGAAATGATTCGGGAACAGGTCACTCCGATCCTCGACAGGATATTGAGAACCGGTTCGTTTATATTGGGAGAAGAATTGGAAGCCTTCGAGGATGCCTTTGCCCGGTATTGCGGTGTTTCTCACTGTATCGGCGTGGGGAGTGGCACTGACGGTCTGGTGATGGCTCTTCAGGCCCTGGGTGCAGGCCCCGGGTTCGAGGTGATAGTTCCTGCCTATTCCTTCAAGGCTACTGCCCTTGCGGTTTTGATGACCGGTGCCCGGCCTGTGCCGGTGGATGTGGATCCTGCCACCGGCTGTATTCGCCCAGAGCTTGTTGCCGATGCGGTTACCGATAAAACCCTTGGTATGATGCCGGTTCATCTATATGGTCATCCTGCGGATATGGATCCCTTGATGGAAGTTGCCCGACGGCTTGGCCTCTGGGTGGTGGAAGATGCCTGCGAAGCACACGGGGCTATTTATCGGGGTCGCCGGGTTGGTTCCATGGGGGTTGTGTCGGTGTTCAGTTTTTATCCTTCTAAAAATCTGGGAGGCTGGAGTGACGGCGGAGGGATTGTCACCGATGACGACGGCCTGGCCTGGGTGTTTCGAAAACGCCGGGGTTATGGATGTGACGGAATGACGGGGCGTATCAGCCGGCTGTCTTCCATCAGTGCCGGAGTTCTGGGGGTAAAACTGCCCTGGCTGGACCGTTGGAACGGAGCCCGGAGGGATATTGCCGGGGTTTATCGCCGGGAGCTTTCCGGGTTGCCTCTCAAGTTCATGGAGATCCGGGACTGGGCAGAGGCAGTATATTATCTTTTTGTGATAAAGTCAGATCGACGGGATGAATTAGTTGCTTTTCTTCAGGGACAGGGGATTGAAGCAAGAATACATTTTAACCGCCCCCTTTACCGGGAGTATGATAATTTTGGAGGAAACTATGACGACAGGGATTTCCCCGGTGCCGTGGAGCTTTCGCGATGTGTGCTCTCTCTGCCCATGCATCCATGGCTTTATCATGAAGAGGTGATATATATCGCCGGAAAAATCAGGGAGTTTTTTGACAAGTAATCTGCAGGTGATTTTATGGAGTGTTCTGCTGTGAGTAATAGAAGTTTTCGATGGATTGTTTTCCCCGTTCTGGGGTTGATTCTTTTGCTGTGGGCTGGAAGTGGGGGGCTTGCCTGGGCATCTTCCGATGCTTTTGACATCAGCGATGCCCCGCCGGCCCCATCAAACCCGGCTCTGGATCCTGAAGAGTTTTATCAGCAGGGCAGGAGGCTGGCGGATAAGAGCCAGTGGCATCTTGCAGAATCCCGGTTGTTGCGGGCAATTGAGCTGGATGGAGATATGGGGATGGCTTATCTGGAGCTTGCCAGGGTTTACTACCATATGAACCGCCTGCCTGAAGCCATTCGGAATCTTGAAACAGCCCGGAGCCTTAACCACCGTTACCCGGGACTTCACTATACCGCAGCCCTCATCGATACCGCACGATTCGATTACCAGGGAGCATTGGAGAACATCGACAGAGCTGTCGGCCATATGCCGGAAAAATGGCAGAACCACCACCTCCGGGGAGTTATCCTCCGGGGAATGGGGAAGATTGACCTCGCAGAAGAATCCTACGAAAAAGCCTTTGAATTAAACCCCGGCGCTTATGAATCCCTGGCGGGGGTGGCCCTGTGCCGGTATGAACAGGGAGATTCCCGGGGGGCCATGGGTATAATCGACATTGCACTCCGGGATGGAGGAGAACAATATCAGCCTTTGCTGATAAAAGGAATTCTCCTTGCCCGGCAAAGTCAAACGGATGTGGCTTACACTTATTTTCAGAAGGCATCCCGGGCCGATCCTGCCCGAGGCCAGGCATATTATAATATGGCGCTGATTGATGTGGAAAAAGGTCGCCGGGCCAGAGCCGAGTATCTTTTCATCAAGGCCATGGATCTGGACTTATACGATCCTTTGCCCTATGTGGCCCTGGGGAGGCTTTACCGGGAGGACGGCCGTTATGATGATGCATTGGAGATGCTGGGAAAAGCCCGCCGGATAAATCCTGATTCCGCTATGATTCATCTGGATAAGGGGGTGACATACCTGCTGGCAGGGCGGGGAATGTCCGGGGTTTCATCTCTGGAAAAGGCAGTCCTGCTGGAGCCGGGCTGGGCAGTGGCCCGCAATGCCCTGGGTTCCGGTTACCGGGCCGTCGGCAGGTTCGATGATGCCCGCAGTGAATATCAGAAGGCAATTTCCCTGGACCCTGCTCTTGACGAGGTTCATTTCAACCTGGCCAACCTTTATGAGGACCAGGCACAGATTCCGGAAGCCATTGAATCTCTGAAAACATACAGGAAAACCTTGAAGGATCCATCCCGGATTGATGAGATAGACCGCCGGATAAAAATACTTCAGGAAACCATGATATTGCGCCAGAAGGAGTTGCAGGATTGAATCCCCAACTGGAAAATGTTGCATGGATTCTTTGCGCCATATTGTCGGTGGCTATGATATATCTTACGGTTCATCTTGTTTCCCGTTCACAGTTCAATGAACACCTGAAACGGGGACAGGATCTGATGGAAGAGGGAAATATCTCCATTGCTCTGGAAGAATTCAACCGGTGCGTGATCATCGACAGCAGGAATCCCGGGGGATATATGGCCCGGGGCGAGGCGCACTTCCGACAGGGTCGTCATGAAGATGCCCTGAAAGACTACAATAAAGCCCTGGAGCTTTCCCCCCAGGGGCCCTTTTGCAATACCGCCCGGATAAAGATGGCCGGCATTCAAAAAGGCATGCAGGTTCTTGAGTCTGTCAAAAATATAAGCAAAGGCTGATATACTGGCAGACTTTATTCCTGCTCACAGTTCAGCCACCTGCGATGCATTCAATCCTCCGGAAGCCGGCGGGAGTCAGTATTCTCCCCGGGTACTGGCCCGGGGGTTGTTAATCAGCCTTATTCTCCCGGTTCTGCCGGGGGTTATGGATTCCTTGCGATTCAGGTATTCCCGGAGGGCATCCCTTATAACCACGTCATATTTGAGGTTCTGCGCTTCCTGGAAAACATAGCCGTCACCGCCGTCAAAGAGAAAGTCAACGGTGGTGAGGCGGTATGTGGCGTCAGGATTCAGAGGTTTATTCCCGATGGTTATGGTGGTGAACCGATCCCCCTCAGGCCGGGAATAATCCCCCTCCATGGTGATTCCGCTCACCTGGCATCCGTTGACTGTCAGGGCATGTTCCAGAACCTTCTTCAAGGCGGATCCCTTGATATCCATAGTTACCAGATGGTTTTCAAAGGGGACCACCTGGTATATATGTTCCAGGGTTATATCTCCCTGGTAGAAATCGGACCGGATTCCCGTGGAATTGAGAAAAGCTATCTGAGAGCCGGTTTTTTTCCGCATGCTGTCGGTGATTATATTCCCCAGAGGATTATCCAGGCTGTCACCGGTGGTTTTTCTGGTGATATCCTCATCGGCACGGGTTATCACCTGGGACATTTTTGCATGGATCTGCCCATCATATTTTTCAATTATTCGCTGAACATCCCGGTGAGGCTCTGTCAGGCCAGGCCCTATTGGAATATGAGTGTTTCCCCGGTTGTAGGAAACTATGCTCTTTGTGACCGGGTCCAGTTTCAGTTTCAAAACACCGAGATACTGAGCATAGGCTCCGGCCTGGGTTACAATTACGCCTTCCAACGGGCCGGTGTCATCAGGAAGGGTATGGCTGTGGCCTCCGATGATGACATCGATTCCCCGGACTCTTTCTGCCAGTTTCCTCTCGTGGTCATGGCCCAGATGTGCCAGGACAATTATAATAGAAGCTCCTTCCTGCTTCATCCGGGGGATGTAACGGCGAAGGATTGTTTCCGGGTCTTCGAATATCAGGTGTCCCAGATTCTTGGAGCTGGTAGTCTGAGGTGTGTCAGGGGTGGAAAGGCCAATGATGCCTATTCTTACTCCGTTAACTTCCCGGATGACATATGGCTTGACACCTGCCATCAGAAGGTTCGGATTGCTTTTTCGAAGGATATTGGCGCTGATGAAAGGAAAATCCGCTTCCCGGATCATTTTCATCAGGGCCGGGATTTCCCAGTCGAATTCGTGGTTTCCCACTGTAGTGGCATCATATTTCATCACATTCATAATCTCGATGACCGGTATCCCCCGGAATATGTTGGATATGGGAGTCCCCTGGGCCATATCCCCGGCATCCAAAAGAAGAACCTTTCCGGGATATTCCTCCCGCAGATCCCTCACCGCACCGGCGAGATATGCCATCCCTCCTATAAGTTTATCAGGGGAGTTCTTGCTCTTATGGGGTTTCAGATGGCCATGCATATCGTTGGTGTGAGCAATCACCAGGGTTATGGCGTTGTTTTCATCCCCGGCCACAGGGCCGGCTGTGGCGCTCAACACCATTATGACCATAATAGTCCAGATTATGATGCTTCTTACAGGCTTGCAATTATTCATTGTTTCTTCCCCTTCTTTGATATTTGCAGTTTACTTTAGTCTTTGGAATCGATGATTCTTATCCGTCCCTGACGGAATTGATTGAAATCCTTCACTTCTTTGAAATAGTCGATAAAAACATCCCGGCTGTAAGGCCCCCGGCGGATGTTCACAGCTCCGGGAAACTTGAACCGATCACCGCCGTTGTAAAGAAAATCCACAGTGGTCAGGGTGTATGTATCCCGGGGATTCAAGGGAACCCCGCCAATCTTCACATTGGCAACCCGGTTTCCCCGGGGCCTGCGGTAGTCCACCTCATAGGTGATGCCTCCCACCTGGGGGGATCCCCGGTAACGGGCGCCATGTTCGAGAACCTTCATGATGCCTTGGCCGGGAATATCCATGGTGATAAGCTGGTCATCAAAGGGGAGGGTTTTGTATATATGCTCCAGGTTTACAGGCCCCCGGTATATGTCGGACCTGATCCCGCCGGGGTTGTATATGCTCACCTGAGCGCCGGTGGCTTTGAGGTAGCTGTCGCATATGGCATTGCCCAGCATGGAGTCAGACCAGGATTTCCCACGGCTCCGGGTGAGATCCACCGGAGAGGTGTTTATTTGCCGGGACATTTTCTCCCGGATTTTTGATTCGTATTTTTCGATAATCTCTGCAGTTTCCCGGTCCGGTTCATGTTTATCATCAAAAACTGTTATAAGTTCATAGGTGCTTCTGTCATGAATAACCTTTCCGGTGGCCGGGTTAACCTTAAGGGTCAGTTTTCCCAGATATCGTCCATAGGATCCTGCCTGAACCACCAGGGCGTTTCCTGCCTTGCCGGGGGTTTTTATGATGGAATGGCCATGACCGCCGACAACAACATCTATCTCCGGAACCTCCCCCGCCAGCTTTAAATCTGCAGAATAACCCTGGTGGGACAGGACTACGATGATCTCAGCGCCTTCCTGTTTCATCCGGGGGACATACTCCCTGGCTGTGGATATGGCACTTCGAAAAACAAGACCTGCAACCTTATCCCGGCTGGTTATATGAGGAGTTGTGACGGTGGTTATTCCCAGAATCCCCACGGAGATCCCTGCAACATCCTTTATGATATAAGGCTTCACTCCGTTGATGAGGCTTCGCCGGCCCTGAGATGCTCTGTCCCGGGTCAGGACATTGGCAGATAATACAGGAAAGCGGGCGGATCGGATCATTTTTTCCAGGGGTTCCATTCCCCAGTCAAATTCATGATTTCCCAGAACCACTGCATCATATTTCATGCGGTTCATCACTTCCACCACGGGAATTCCCCGGAATATGTTGGATACGGGGGTCCCCTGGGCAATATCCCCGGCATCCAGCAACAGGGTGGCCTCGGGATGTGCCCGGCGGATTTCTCCGACCATGGATGCAATGTTGGCCATGCCTCCCACCAGGCGGGTGGTGCTGATATTCTTGTAAATATGTGGGGTCAGGTGGCCGTGAATGTCATTGGTATGCATTATCACCAGGGTGACAGGTCCCCGGGTGTCGGCAAAGGCCCGGGACAAAGGAAAAAGCCCCGTGATGAGGCTTGTAAGGATTATCAACCATAGCAGGCTGCCGGCCCGCAACAAAGACGCCTTCCTGGACAATCGATTTCTCCTTTCAATACTGGGAATAATTCTTACATTGATATTATTGCAGGACTTACGCTTTTTTTATTTTCGGGGGAACCTTTTTCGTGAAAAAGTATTCCCCCGAACCCCCTTCAAAAAGCTTTAAATCACGTAATGACAAGCATTTGCAATA
>CAYNGH010000090.1:0-13615 GCA_964396845.1 uncultured bacterium
ATATCCACCACCATATTCCCCACTGGCGCTCCCACATCCATGCCGGCACCGATGGCCGCGGCCATCGGCTCCAATATCAGCTCTGCAGACTTGGCCCCGGCAGATAGGGCTGCTTCCTTGACAGCTCTGCTCTCGACGCTGGTAACCTGAGCCGGGACGCAGATCATCACTGTTGGTTTAAAAAATAAAAATCGGTGCCTGGACACTTTCTTGATAAAATACTTGAGCATTTTTTCCGCTGCGTTAAAATTGGCAATGACTCCGTCCCGCAAGGGCCTGATGGCAATAATATCCGAGTGGGTGCGTCCCAGCATCTGCCGTGCTTTTTCTCCCACGGCTTTCATCTCGCCGGTTTTCTTGTTGACCGCAACCACTGATGGTTCTCGGATGACTATCCCCCTGCCCTTTACATAGACCAGGACCGTGGCAGTGCCAAGGTCAATTCCGATGTGCATTCCGGCTGATCCTCCTGATGGAAGCGCCCAGTTTCTGAAGACGTTCTTCCATTTTATCATACCCCCGGTCAATATAGCGCAACCCATAAACCTGGCTGGTACCCCTGGCTGCCAGCGCCGCCAGCACCATGGCAGCCCCGGCCCGGATATCTGGAGCATCCACCGGTGCTCCCAGGAGTTCTCCTACTCCCCGGACTATGGCAGTGTTTCCGTCAACTTCAATGCTGGCGCCCATCCTGCGGAGATCGTCCACATAGTTAAACCGCATATCGAATACTTTCTCCTTGACATAGCTGACCCCGTCACAAAGAGAAAGAAGAGAAACCAGAGGAGGTTGCAGATCCGTGGGAAAGCCAGGATGAGGTTCGGTGATGACTGCTCCTACGGGACGGATGGGACGAACCCCACCTGCAAAAATATAATCTTCGCCTACTTCGATCTTCTGCCCGGCCTTTCTCAGCTTCCGCAGAAATGCCTTGAGAAAGTCCGGCTGGGTATTGGTAATCTTTAGACAGCCTCCGGTGATTATTGCCGAAAGAAGATAAGTGCCTGTCACTATGCGGTCAGGGATAATAGAATATGTCAGGCCCTCCCCGGACATTTCCCCCACACCCAGAACTTCTATCCGGCTGGTGCCATGACCTGAAACTCTGGCACCGCAACGATTGAGGAAATTTGCCAGGTCAATCACCTCGGGTTCCCGGGCAACGTTTTCCAGGATGGTCTTACCCCGGGCAAGACACGCAGCCATCATGACATTTTTGGTAGCTCCCACCGATGTCTTGGCAAAATGTATCCTGGAGCCGGTCATCTTTTCCCCCTGGACATGAATATAACCGCCGGGTTCCTGCTCCACCTGACATCCTAGATGCCGGAAACCCATCAGGTGCTGATCCACTGCCCTGGTGCCGATGACACAGCCTCCGGGAAGAGGAACATGGGCATCGCCGAAACGGGCTGTCAGGGCGCCGGTAATATCAAAAGAGGCGTTGAGTTTCTTCACCATCCGGTATGGGGCCTTCACCGGTTTCAAATTGGTGGTGTCGATGGACATGCACCCGTCACCGTCAAATTCAACTTCTGCCCCCATATACTGGAGCAGATTCATCATTACCCGAACATCAGATAGATCCGGCACCCGGCAGAGGTTTATCTTCCCCGGAGCCAGAATTGCCGCAGCCATTATGGGCAAAGCTGCGTTTTTTGCGCCGGGAGCTTCCATCGTGCCCTGGATGATTTTTCCGCCCTCGATTAGAAAGTGCGGTTCGTTGTTTTTGCCGTTGCCGTTGATACTCAATTCAATTAATTCCTGTCACATTTTATCTTGTCTTTTTGTGGTTTTTGACAATTTCCCTGCTTTTTTCCGAAATATTGAAAAATCTGTTGATATCAGAATGGATCCTGAAACAACTGTTGAAATAAAAAAGAATGGAGCCGGTATTGAGCATAAGGAATCTTCGAACCTGTTTCCCGTCAGATCGGGGTTTGATGACATCGGTGGATGGAGTCAGCCTGGATCTTTTTCCGGGACAGGTGTTAGGGCTGGTGGGAGAATCTGGATGTGGAAAAACAGTCCTGTCCCTTTCAATTATGAGAATGGTGCCTTATCCGGGGGAAGTCAGGTCTGGAGAGATTCTTCTTGCCGATGATGACCTGTTGCAGTTGGATGACAACCGACTGCAAAAAATCAGGGGATCCCGGATCGGTATGATTTTTCAGGACCCGTTAACCTCGTTAAACCCAGTTTTTTCAATTTATGAACAGATGGTTCCTCCCCTGATGATCCATCAGGGAGTATCTGAGAAAACCGCCAAGGAAAAAGCTGTGGCGATGCTCAACAGGGTTGGCATAATGGGAGCCTCCCGGAGGATCAAGGAGTTCCCTCACCAGTTTTCCGGGGGACAGCGTCAGCGGATTGCCATTGCAATGGCCCTGTGCCTGGAACCGGAGATTCTCATCGCCGATGAGCCCACCACTGCCCTTGATGTGTCGATTCAGGCCCAGGTTCTGGAGATTCTCATCGATTTGCAAAAGCAGATGAGCACATCCATGTTGTTTATCTCCCATAACCTTGGAGTTGTATCGGGAATCGCCCATCGGGTTGCGGTAATGTATGCCGGTTGGATTGTGGAAGAAGCCCCCGCAAAAAAACTGTTCGAGAATCCCCGGCATCCATATACCAGGGCACTTATCAATGCCATCCCCCTAATCAAAGGCCCCGGCAAGGAGTTAAAAAGCCTGCCGGGACAGCCACCATCGGCGGGAGAGATAATCCGGGGCTGCCGGCTTCACCCCCGATGTCCCGACAAGATTGATGGCCTGTGTGACAGCAGTATTCCGGAATATTACAACCCTGACGAGGATCACAAGGTGCGTTGTTTTCTTTATGCAGATAACGCCTGATAATCTTGGACAGCTGTCTGCAAGGCAGGTCTGTCGTGGAGGAATTAAGATGATTATAGAAAAACTATCCGCCCCGGAAAATAATTTCTGTCCCGGTTGCCGGAGATGGATGGATTTATCGCCGGGAAACCTTGCCTTTGAGTCCCAAGGGCTTGCGGTGGAGCTGGTGGATACATACCTGCTTCGATGCTCCAGTTGTTCCCGGGATTATCTGCCACATATCATAGCCGGGGAGATGATGAAAAACATCGAAAGTGCCGGCAAAAAGGGACGAAGTTCCCTGCGCTTGAAAATCGGCATTCCACCTCACCGGGAGTTTAATCTCTGCCGGGATCCTGAATTCATATATGATGAGGCGGATTATTTTTTCATCCCGACCCTTTGGGACAGCTCCAACAACGGTGCTTTCTGCCCGGTGTTCTTTGAACCCGGAGTTTTGGAACGTTTCGCCCGGCATCCGGGGTATTTCATGGATATTCAATCTTCAAGCTTCGGGCTTCTGGGGGGATCCGACACTCCCGGGGTCCCCTTCGGAATTAATTCCAACGGCCTTGTGTATATGTGGCTGGGAGATATTGATCGGCTTCCCCCCGGTGAGCAGTATTATCTTCGTTCTCACAATATCCCGTCGGATCACCGTCCCGATGGAGCTTTATACCGTTTAAGGGCTGATATGGAAGAACCGCCAGGCTCTATTGTGGACAAACTGCTGAAAGTCAGATCTGACATGGACAACCTGTGCTTGAAAAACCTCGGCAAAAGACTGTATAGATTCCCCGGCATAGTAGAAGACCTGGCATATTATCTCTCCCGGCAGGTTTCATGGGAAGGCCGGCATCGGGGGCCGAAGATTAATCTGTTTGATGTCCTTATAAATCAGGGACTGGATATGAACTTTCTCAATGCTCAGCTGAATCGGGAGAACATTGCCACAGGCATTCCTGCCAGAAATCCCATAAACACCCTGTTTGCCTGGATGGAACAGGTGCTTCAGGAAAGCCAGCCAGCCCGGGTTGTTGAACCTTTTGTCTTTTTGAACGATTTGCGGGATCTGGCTATGGATCTCCTGCCATCCCACGAAATTCCCGAGGTGAGCCGGAGATTAAATGAATACCTTGGCCTCAAATACGATTCCCAGGATACAGAAGAACAGTTTGAAAGGCTGTCAGAAAAGATTATCTCATCCTTTGACGAGATTACCAACAGCCTCAAGCTCTTTGAAGCTGATAAAAAAGTATGACAGTTGACTCAAAGATATTTTCATTTCACCACAACTCAAGTTGTTAAAAATAACCCCGACGAAAATTCTCTATCCCTCATCTGATGGATTCACTGGAATTAAAAAACCGGGGAAAGGCTAACTCTCCCCGGTTTGAAAGATTTAATCGGGTTCAGGCCTTGCGCATATCCACCATATGCACTGAGCAGGAACAACACAGGTCATAGCAATGAGCCACCTGCTCCACCATCAGGGTTGCATCTTCATCAGACAGACCCACCAGTTTCGGGCCAAGTTCTCCCAGATCCACTTCAAGATTGTGGATGCAATGGGCCGTGGGGGTGACAATATCAGCCCAGGTGACATCGCCATTTTCGTCAAATTTGAAGGAATAATGCAATAATCCCCGGGGCGCTTCAGTGTCGATGGATCCCTGTCCCGCCTTGGGTTTAGCTTGATCCTTGAAATTTTTCCCGGTGTCCAGCCTCTTTAAAACCTCAATGATCTCGTCGCATGTGTGCATATATTCCACGCAGTGGGCACCATAAGCGGAGAAGGGCATGTTCTCGTGGAACCACTGAGCATCACCCCAGTATTTTTCCGCCATCTTCCGGGAGTCCTCCGACAGCTGTGCCCAGTTTATCACAACCCTGGCAATGGGGCCTACCATGAAACTGTGCTTCGGGTCATCTCCCAGGTAATAAAACAGCGCATTGGAGGATTCGATATGTCTGTTATGGATCTGTTCGTCGTGATCCTCGGGAGTAATCTCGAACCCGCTGGTGGATTTGATAATGCCGTCGTTGAGGGCATATTCCCCGGGATCATGGATGGCTACCAGGTCTGCCTTCCGGGTGAAAGGAACCACCGGTTTGTATGTGCTGACCACTTCTGCCATCTCCCAGGCAAATTTCCTGGCCTCTTCATAACGGGAGATGAATTCCGGGATTCGGGCAGGATCCGGGAAGTGGGTTGTCCGGCCTACATCCATTGATATGGGATGGGTTTCCCGGCCCCCCACATAGTCGGTGAGATCATTGGCAAGACGCTTGAACTTGAGAGCCTGCTTCACCACCGGCAGGAGATCCGGATTCCCCGCCAGGTCAAATACGGAATTTGCCCTGAAGAAGTCCGGCCCCCCCAGGATAAAGTTGGTGACAATGCAGTTCATGTTCAGCTCGGACATATTGGCCAGCTTTCGAATATCTCGGCACTGGCGATCCGGTTCGATGCCGAAAGCTTTCTCCGTGGCCTTTATCCCCGATATGGTATGAGGAACTGAACATATACCGCATATCCGGGAGGTGGTTTCGTATGCGTCATACCATTTGCGCCCCACCAGAAACCCTTCGAAAAACCGTGGTGGCTCAAAAAGGTTCACTTCCCACTTGCGGACATTTCCATCGTTGTCAACCCGGAGTTCCAAGGCTGTTTCCCCTTCGCACCGGCAGAGATAGTCGATATATACGTTTACTCCATCATTAATTGCTGTTTGTGACAATGTATTCTGCCCCTTTCCGGAAGTCCGGGGTTTCCCCGGAGAAATACTGGAATCTTCGTCTTATTTCATCGCTGTCATATCCCATGTTCTTGAATATATCACACAACCCCTGGGGATTGGCATCTACATTGGGCCCTCTACATCCAAAACAGGCCCTTCCATGGGTTGTGCATACGGCACCGCATCCTCCCCTGGTGACGGAGCCCATGCAAAGAGCATTCTGGGTTAAAAGAAGACATTCGTTTCCGTTGAGCTTGCATTCAACACATACCGCATGGGGCCGCAGGAATGGCTTTTTACCCATCAGGGTTGCGGTGACCAGTTCCCGCAGTTCAGTCCGGTCAACAGGACATCCGTGGATGTAAAGATCCACATCGATGAACTGGTCAATTCCATAAGCCCTGTCAAAGGTATGGATAAACTCGGGATGCTCATATACCCGTTTAATCTGTTCCTGGACAGGCCGGTAATTCTTGAGAGTGTTGATGCACCCCTCACAGGCGCAGGCTCCCAGGGCCACAATGACACCGCAATCCTGCCGGGCTTTCTTGATTTTCTCTTCCTCGTGGGGACATGTCACCGAGCCTTCCACAAAACCGATGTCATAGGGAGGATCCTCTTCAAGTTTGGTTGCTTCCTTGAAGTAGGAAATATGCACCTGCCCCAGCATGTCCAGAAGCTCCGATTCAAAATTGATGAACTGAAGCTGACAGCCGGCACAGGATGAAAATTTGTAAACTGCAATTCTGGGTATTGCCATCTTATTCCACCTTTAAATAATATTTTACAGGAGGGTATCCCGCAGTTTCAGAGCCTCGTCATAACCGAACACCGGGCCATGCTTGCATACAAACTTCGGCCCTAACTGACAGTGACCGCATTTGCCCACACCGCACTTCATCCGCCGCTCCATGGAAAGGAATATCTGGGGTGCATAAAAACCTTTCTTTAAAAGAGCACGGCAGGCAAAACGCATCATGATTTCCGGCCCGCACGTGACTACAATAGTGTTGGCGGGGTTCAGCCGGGCCACCTCGTAAAGAGTGGTGACCACTCCGACGTTGTGAGGCCATTCCTGCCCTTCATCCACCTTGTCCACCGTCAGGTGAAGCTCTGTGTCGGGCTGCGACTTCCAGTCTTCGAATTCGTCGGTGAAAAGCATCCCCGACATTTCCCTGGCTCCGTAAAGGATTTGAATTTTTCCAAAATCCTCCCGCCGGGCAAACATATGCATTATGAATGGACGAAGGGGGGCCAGGCCGATTCCTCCTGCCACTACCAGCACATTCTTTCCCCGGGCTTCTTCCACGGGCCAGCTCCTGCCGTAAGGCCCCCGGATACCCATGTGACTGCCTTTCGCCAGTCCCTCCAGATAACGGGTGATGCTTCCCACAGCCCGGATGGTGTGATCAAAGGTGTCGGTGTTTTCCGGCGATGAAGATATGGATATGGGGGCCTCGCCAAACCCCATGATGGAAACCATGTTGAACTGTCCCGGCAAAAACTTGAAAGGCTTGCCATCAGCCATGCTCAGGGTGTATGTCCGGGTATCGGGAGTCTGCTCCTGAATTTCTTCCACCACGGCCTTCAGGGGCATATAAAGATTTGTGCTGTCACTCATTGTCGGTTTCCCCCTTGATTGTTGCAATTGCACGGGTCATATCGATGTCGGCGATGCAGTATTCCATACATCTTCCACATCCAGTACACCCGTTGGTGCCAAATTGTTCCTGCCAGTAAGCCAACTTGTGATATATCCGCCATTTCAGTCGGGCACCCCGATCCTGGCGGAAATTCTCGCCCATGGCCACCTCGGCAAAATCGATGAGCTGGCAGGAGTCCCACATCCGGATTCTCTGGCCCTCACGGGTATTCCACCGGTTGAAATCTTCCACGTGATAACAGAAACAGGTGGGACAGACCAGAGTGCAGGTGCCGCAGGAAACACATTTACTGGTTTCCACATCCCAAGCATCGTGATTATAGTTGTCTTCGAGAAACTGGGGCAGATGTGGAGCATCACTGATGAGCTTCTGGACTTTTTCCCCGGAATCAGCCACTGCCATATACTTGTTTTCCAGGTGATCTTCATCGGCAGGGGAGAAGAAATCATGCTGAACCAGGAGGCTCCCTTCAAGACTTCCCACCTGGATGAAATAACTGTCGCCGATGTCAGTCATCAGGAGATCATATCCGTCCTGATCCATGGTGGGCCCGCATTCGTTCCAAGACAGGCAGAAGCACTTATCATCAGGCACAGTGCAGGTGATGGCGACAATTATGACATTCTTTCTGCGGTTCCAGTAGTATGGATCCGGAATGTCCCCGCCGAAAACCTTGTCGTAAACACCAATTGCCCTGGCATCACATGGATGAACCCCGAGAACTACTGTTTTTTTATCGATGACAGGCAATTCCCAACCGGTTTCTTCTTCTTCCCGGTCATAGCTGTGAAGCACTTCTCTGGGAGGGTGAATATATTTCTTTGGAGGGATGACAGTTCGGGTATATTCCAGGGCAAGTTCGCCGGCATCGTTGATCTCCTGAAAGTTATATTCTTTGTTTCCCTTTACAGGGCCACAGACCATATAACCAGACTTGAGGGCTTCAACCCAGTCAGCAAGCCTGGATTTTTCGAGGATTACTGCTTCTCTTTCCATCAGTCAACCATTCCTTTTTGTTATTGGCAAAGGGTGAAAACTATGGTTTCAATGCAACGGGCCTGCCAACCCCCTGCCGGAAATTATTAAAATAACTTTCAACATCACTCCCGCTCATCCTTCATCATATGGCGAAATTAATGTCAGGTTGTTTGTCGTTGACAATTATTTTATTACCTGGCAGTTTATCATGATATAATAAAGGTCACAGGGCCTGTGCATCAAATATCAGAGTACAAGCATTTCAGGAGTGATAACATGGAAAAAGATTCCAGCTTACCCTTCCTTCAGGCATTTCTCATCTGTCGGGATGTCCTGGTCAACAGCCGTGCTCCCAGCGTGATTTCCATCATTGATGTTTTTAATGAGCTGAGGGTAAACAAATTTCCCGCCCATCTTGGCACTATTTGTCTTGTTGCTCTTTACGGCGGTGCCGTTGGGCAGTTTCATCATCATTTTGAAGTATGGGAACGGGATGAAATGGTGGGTAAAATCGATCCCATGCCATTTTTTCTTGAAGATATAAATTCATTGTTTCATGGGGTCAGTCATATAGACGGGATTTATGCGGAAGAACCCCGACACCTGATATTCAAGGCATTTCTGGAGGGAAAACAGACGGGACAGGTGAGCCTGGGAATTTTCAAACCCCTGGGAATACCCGGCCCGCCGGAAGCAGGGGAATATAAGAATTAACCCAGGGCGTTGAAAATTTGGATTGCCTTGCGGATAATCTCCTTTTCATTGAGGTACGTCACCTGACTGTATGCCTCGCCGGGGCTGACCCATCGGACTGCGTCGGCTTCCTGATCCCTCTGGAATTTATTTTCTTCTTCTAAGGGCATCAGGAAAAAATGAACAAACTTGTGATAAAAGGTGTTGTTTTCCTTCCAGTAAAAATAATACTGAATCCGATCCAGAAGCATCTCAACCCGGGCCAGGTGACCTGTTTCCTCGGCCACTTCTCTTATTGCTGTTTCTTCAGGGGTTTCTCCCTGATCCACTCTTCCCTTGGGGAGTGCCCATACCTGCCTGTCACGCTTGGCAATGATGCATATTTTGTAATGCTGGCCTTCCCTGCGATAAACTACTCCTCCTGCAGAATGCTGTTGTGCCTGAATGGCTTTTATACCGGGGGCCGGCTCAATCAGAACATCTCCCGGGGAAGGCATTTTGAGGGTTTCCCGGTTTTCCCGAATGCTTTTTTTGTATTCGGATAATCCCTGCCGGGCAAGATCCTCGGCACCGGTATTGTCCAGAGGCGGGATCAGTTTCAGCTCATATTTCAGCCCACGATAGCGATCTTCAACAGCATTCTTTAACTGCTTCACTATGGGATCCATCACCTTATAAATTCCCTGGGCCAGATGAATGAGGTTCTCATCGTGGGAGAGGATCTCCACCGGGGCAATGTTCCGACGGCGAATCTCCCGCAGGGCTTCCATAAAGGTTTTGAAGGCTGCCTGATATTCATTGCAACGGCCAAGGTGCCGGGAAATTCGGGCCCTGGTTCTTCCTCTGGGGTCCTTTATGATCAGGCCTGCGGATCCTTGCTGTGTCTGGGGGTCACACAGGGCATGGATAAAAATCTTGAACGGCTTCTTCTTTTTCATGTTTCTGGAATCTCAGACCCTCCTTCCCGGGGGAGTCCCATCTTATCCATTGTCTGGGAAGGATCATCCTGGGGCTTATCGGATTTGTCAGAGGGGCATTTGAGGGAGGCGTCCCTGTCCCCGGAGGCAGGTTCAGGATTATCCTTGAAGCTGTCATCTTTCAAGAGAAGAATAATCATCAAGACAGCTCCGACGGTTATGCCGATGTCCGCTACATTGAAGGTGGGCCAGAAGGAAAAATCGATAAAATCCACCACAAATCCAAGACGGATCCTGTCGATGAGGTTTCCCATGGTTCCGCCAAGAATAAGCCCCAGTCCCAGCTGGTAAGACCTTTTCAGAGCAAGGATCTTGTGGGAAAGGGCCAGCCCGGCTATGGTCAGAAGAGCAGCTGTAAACATCAAAAAGACCCTCTGATCCTTCATGATGCCAAAAGCCCCGCCGGTATTGGTGGAATAGATAATTCTCAAAAACCCTTCCATAATCTCGATAGGCTCTCCCTGGGAAAACCTTGAGATTATGAATAACTTTGTCAGTTGATCCAGAGCTACAGTGATGATGGCGGATAAAAAATAAATCATTATAAAATCATTCCGGTCCTTCGGGCCGGTTGCTGAAAGGCTTTCTCAACTGGCGGTGATGTCAGTCGGATATGGCAGAAACCGCAAGCCGGGCCATCTGGGCCTTGACCCCGGTGACCATTGCCTCCTTGACCACTTTCTGGGTGTCATCGCCCATCTGGTTATAGACAAAGTAGAAAAAAACCCCGGCAAGGGCTCCCAGAAGGGCTGCCCCTAATATCTTGTTTGTGGTGTAAGGATTTTCCCGTACACCGGCTTTTTCCGGGGCTGACGGTTCAATTGTGTTGATTTTCTTTTCCATGATAATTCCTCCTTGACAAGGATTGTAATGAAGATATTCGATGAACAGACAGTAGATTCCTATTAAAAGTAATAATCCCCGGCCCGGTCCGGGGATATTGTTAAAGATTCTCCTTGACAATAGAAATATGGCCGGGATGCTGAATGCCAATCTCCTCCAGGGTCAGGATGGCAGTGGCGAGAATAGCCTGAGCACAGCGGTTGTCAGATTCACTGAGATTATCGGGCATGCATAAATAGAGGTATCCATCATCCTGTTCAATTCCCGGGGTAATATTCAAATGCCGGGTGCATCCCAGCACTGCTCCCAGAATAACTGCAGATGCCCCGGCGCATGCAACATCATTTCCCCTTGCCGAAAGCCCCGTATGCCCTTCGGCTTCAAGAGAAATTATGCTGTCATCTTTCAGGCTTACCTTTACCTTGAGCATCCTCTATGAAACGACAATCTCCTTGACTTTGACCTTTGTGAAGGCCTGGCGGTGGCCGGTCTTCACCCGAACCCGTTTCTTGGGCTTGTAGCGGAATACTTCGATTTTCTTCCCTTTGCCCTGCTCCAGAATCTCTCCTGTCACCTTGGCCTTCTTAACATAGGGCTGTCCGATTTTCAGATCACCCATCTTTTCGACGGCGATAATGTTGGTGAATACCACCTCTTCACCGGGTTTTCCTTCTACCTTTTCGATTTTGATAATCTGATCCGGCTCAACTTTATATTGACTGCCTCCAGCTTTTACAACAGCAAACACGTTGTGCACTCCTTTCAACATAAAAATGCCAAGTTAGTTTAGCACAGCTTTTGTCGGTTGTCAATCAGAAAAGCCATCAGGACAGAGATAAAAAAAAGGCCGGTATGAAACCGGCCAAGACAGGGAGAATAGGGTTACCTAAAAGGCGATAAATTCGGCATCCTCTTCTTCGGACAGGACAATGTTCAGGCCTTTCCCGTTTCCATTGCCTCTGTTCTCACTCCCCTTGACAACCATGGAGGCAGATGCCTTTCTTCCCATGGAGCCGTTCCCTCCAGAAGAAATCTTGGCTGGCATTGTCGGGGTTGACTGGGTGATGGTATTTCTCATGACACTTCGGTGACTGTCATTGCCCAGCTTGAAGAAGGATATGACGCTCTGCAGATGCTCTGCAAGCCCTGACATCTCCTCGGCGGTGGAGGCAAGCTCTTCGGAAGCACTGGCGTTCTGTTGAATTACCTGATCCAGCTGTTGAATGGCCTGGTTGATTTGCTGTGCGCCGGTGGTCTGCTCGTTTGAAGCTGTGGATATTTCTTCCACCAGCTCTGCAGTTTTCTGGATGTCAGGAACTATCTTCTTGAGGAGTTCTCCTGCCTTTTCCGCTACCTTGATGGAGCTGGAAGACAGACCGCTGATTTCCGCCGCCGCCACCTGGCTTCGTTCTGCCAGCTTGCGTACCTCCGAGGCAACAACGGCAAATCCCTTTCCATTTTCTCCGGCCCGGGCTGCCTCAATGGCTGCATTAAGTGCCAGGAGATTGGTCTGGCGGGAAATCTCTTCGATGATGTTAATCTTCTCGGCAATATCTCTCATGGCCTGAACAGTTTCATGGACTGCCTGGCCTCCATCCCGTGCGTCTTCTGCAGCCTTGATGGAAATCTTCTCGGTCTGAAGGGCATTATCAGCATTCTGGCGGATATTTGATGCCATCTCTTCCATGGATGAGGATGCTTCTTCCGCCGAGGCTGCCTGCTCAGTGGCTCCCTGGGAAATTTGCTGGGATGCCCGGGAAAGCTCCAAGCTGCCGGCGGTGACATTGTCGGTGGATTGCTTTACATTTGTGAAGACTTCTTTGAGCTTCTCCAGCATATTTTTCATAGCCGCCTGCAACTGGCCGGTTTCATCCTGGGACTGGGATTCAATGTTGGTGGTCAGATCCCCCTCGGCAAGGCGGTTGGATACTCTCACCGCCTCTTCCAGGGGATCCGATATGCGCCGGGCGATAAAGTATGCCATCAGCAGGACCAATACCACCATAACCATCAGAACTCCCATTATGGCCCCCTGCAGGGCTGCCGCCTGGGCATCCACATCATCAACCCATATGCCTGTGCCGATGATCCATCCCCAGGGTCGGAACAGCTTTACATAAGACTCCTTGGGAGCAACCACCTGGGTGTCAGGTTTCCGCCACATGTAATCCACATAGCCTTCGCCGTTTTGCTCCGCCACATTCTTCATCTCCACAAACAATGCCTTGCCGTTGGGATCTCTGTTATCAGAGAGGTCAGTGCCGTTCAACTCTGGGCTGATGGGATGCATTACCATCCTAGGGTGGGAATCATTTATCCAGAAATACTCCCTGCCGTCATATCGGATTTCGCTGATTAGTTTCAGAGCGTTTTCCTGGGCCTGGGCCTCGGTGAGGCCCCCTTCGCCGATTAACTGATGTTGAGCACTGACGATGCTGTAAACCGACTCCACAAGGTTTTTAACTTTGTGCTGTTTTTCATCCATCATCCTCTGCTTGAAGAAAGGCATCAGGTAGAGTAGTGTCCCGGACAGAATCAGGACCATGGTGATTACCGTTATGGTCATAATCTTAGACATGATTTTCCAGTCCTTGAATTTTTTCATTTTCATTTCGGACCTCCTGAATCTTGTTAGCAAGGGATCTGAATCGACTTCATCCGCCGGCGCAGACCCGGCATGCTGGCACTGCAGATCTGAATGCTTGTTTTCCCCGTCATTGTTTATATCGGCATGGTGATTTTACTATTAAGATGATTTTCGATTGTTTTGAAAACATTGCATTAAATTTATGCTAAAGTATAATGAGGGGTATTCATCATGTAGTACAAACAGGAGTTACTCAAAGTAGAAAGTTGATAGAAATGTGTTTTAGGAAAACTCA
>CAYNGH010000091.1:0-13590 GCA_964396845.1 uncultured bacterium
TTTGGAGAGGTTTGGAGAACCTTTTTTCTTCCAAGAAAAAGGTTCTCCAAGAATCGAAACCCCCATTTGGAAAATGGGGAAAACATGAGTCGCCCGGTTTAAAACCGGGAAACATGAGTCGTGACCCATTTTTAGAAAATGGGGAAAATATGAGTCGGGATTGTCATGATTCTTGGGACATGGCCATCGGGCCGTGGGTTATGTATCGGTAGGACATAGCTCTGGGCCGTGGGGCTACTTTCCAGCTTGTAACAAATCTTTTGGCGTCTTCATCAAAGAGGCGAATCGATAATATTCAGAACTTTTTCTTGTTTGAGGCCGGGACTTTTGTCCCGGTGGAGTTTGAAAAAGTTGTGATCAAATATTATCAGATGAGCCGATGTTAGATGAAAGGATCAAGGCCGATGCAGACTGTCAAACCAGCCCGGCAAACAAACTTCTCGGGCCGATTCAAATCAAGTTTCAATGTCACCTGCCAAGTCCGGGTTCCCCGAACCCCCTTCAAAAAGCTTTAAATCACGTAATGACAAGCATTTGCAATACTTGTCATTGCTTTTTATTAATGTGTTATTTTTTATGAAAAGCGCCTTCTTCCCGTTTGTATAACATCGGATTTTTTCTCGATGATATTTGAGTTTTCTCAAAACACACTTCTATCAACTTTCTAATTTGAGTAACTCCTGTATCTGTCTGAAAAGGTGGCTGTCTGAAACTTAAATATATCCACAGGCATATCCTGAGGTATTCCCGCCTTCTGCCGGCACCGGAAAAGCGCCCACTGGCTGGTGAGGGCTTCCCCCGGCAACAACAGTGCTCCCCGACTGCCCCGTCGGACAAAGATCCCCTCCCGACCGGTATTTATTTCCATCTCCGATTCTACCCGCTGGAGGGTGCCTGCAAAGGTGACGGTATATTTCAGCCGGGGCAGTTCAGCGGGAGTCACGGGTTTGTTCCAGGGATCCACCGTAGCCGCCATTATGGCAGAACGAATAATCTCCCCGGCAACGTCCTGTTCCACAGGATGAAGGCTCCCCATGCATCCCCTCACTTTCCCGTCCAGAGTGATGGTTACAAACGCTCCCATGGATCGTCGAAGCAGGGGATGAACATCGGCAGCAGGCGACATGTGAACCCCTTGTTTCAGGTATAATTCCACACCCTGGCGGGCCAGCTCAACCACCTGTTGCTTGAATTCTCCGGGAGGATTGCGGTAATCCCTCAGCAGAGGATCATCCTGACAAAAAACCGGCCCTGTCAACAGCAGAACAACTAAAAGAGCATATGTTAGGCGAATCGGCTTCATAATCAGTGGGTCGTCCCTGGGGAAAGAATCTTCCCCGACGCATCAAAAAGATCCAGCAAGTGCTTTTTCATCTTTTCAAAGGCTTTTGCCCGGTGACTTATGCGATTTTTCTCTTGAGGGGGTATCTGGGCCAGGTGAGCTTTCCTGTGGGGAAGATAAAAGATGGGATCATACCCGAAGCCGTATTCTCCCTGGATTTCACGGGCTATCATGCCTTCAAGAACGCCGTATTCGGTAATAATCCTGTCGGGGTTCATCACCAGAACACAGCAACATCGAAAACATGCGCCCCGCCGGGAGTCAGGGAGTTCCTTCATTCGGCGCAGGACTTCCCGGTTGCGCTGTTCAAAGGAAAACTCCGGGTCAATAAACCGGGCTGAATATATCCCCGGAGCGCCGTCAAAGGCATCTATCTCAATCCCCGAGTCATCGGCCAGGGTGGGCAGTCCCGTCAGCCTGTGATAATAGAAAGCCTTTATCAGAGCATTGTCCCGGTAAGTACTGCCGTCCTCCACGGGTTCAGGCACTGGTTTAAAACTGGAAAGATCCAGAATCTCTCCGGGGAAACCTTTCAGGATCTTCCGGATTTCCTCCACCTTATGGCTGTTGTTGGTTGCAAGAAGTATTTTCATGGGTTTCTCGGAGAAGGGTCGGCCTTACTGGGGTATTCCGGGATTTTCAACTGCAGGGTTTTTCAGGGAAGCCCAAAAAACAGGTGACAAAAAACAGTCCATCAGGAGAAATACTCACGGACAAAATTTTAATCCCTCTGGGCCTTCAGATTGTTTATCTCTGTCCATTTCTCGTCAATCTGCCACTGAATGGTTTTCACATCCTGGCATATGCTGACCAGTTCCGGGTTGGTGAGGTTGTTCTGGGTGTAGATTTCATAAACTTTCCTGGCAAGATCCTTGAGTATCTCTTCTTTATCTTTTTTCAGGGTCTTTATGTCCATCTTGATACGTTCAATTTTCAGCACCCGCTCTGATTTACGCACTGCCATTTCCCTGCCGGACTTGATCAGCTTTTTTCCCTTCCTGATAAGCTCTGAGCTCTTTTCATAAAGCGACAAAACGTTCAGCCTCCCCTCATAAAAAATGATTCGTCCCGGTGTAAGATACTCCTTTTTGACGAAATACGGCTAAAGGGTATATTTCCCTGCAGGAGATAGACCCGAAAAGTGTAAGGAACAGGCCGGAGGAGTTGGAATGAAAAGAGAGTTTCACATATTTGATGTCAACGGGGATACCCTGATGGCCCTGCCCACAGGGGAAGTTTTTATTCTCGATGAGGTGGGCGCTGCCGTGGCCCGTTGCAGTGCCGGGGATGTCAATGAAGCCGTGGCCATGCTGTGCCGGAATTATCCCTCTCAAGACATCCAGAGGGCCTGGGAGCAATTCCACAGAGCCACATCAAACCCGCCAAGGGATCACCGCCACCACAGCCCCCCAAGAAACCTGCGGGCACTGTGCCTGAACATCACCCATCGTTGCAATCTGGCCTGTTCTTATTGTTTTGCAGAAAAACTCACCACCGGGGATCGGCGCACCATGACCGGGGATGTCCTCAGGCAGGCTTTTGACTTTCTTTTTGCCAGCTCCGGGGATGTCCGTCGTCTGCAGGTGGATTTTTTTGGCGGTGAACCGATGCTGGCCTTTGAACAGGTAAAAGAGGGAGTCCGGTATGCTCGAAAAAAAGAAGAAGCCCTCCAAAAGAAAGTCCTCTTCACCCTCACCACCAACGCCACAGCCCTTGACCGGGAAAAGATTAAATACTTCCGGGACAGTGAAGTCAGCCTGATACTGAGCCTGGACGGCCCCAGAGAAGTCAACGATGCCTGCCGGCGTTATCCTGACGGATCGGGAAGCTACAAAAAAATAATCGAAAACATACGCATGGTTAGATCTATGCTGGAGCCTCAGCAGTATTATATCCGGGGGACATTCACCGCCAAGAGCAGAGATATACTGGAAACCCTGAAATATTACGATAGAGAAGGTTTTTACAATGTTTCCCTGGAGCCGGTTTCTGCTCCCGAGGAATCTCCCCTGGCCCTGGGAAAAGAACACCTGGAAGAGATTTTGAAGAAATATCACCAGACAGCCCGATGGATGCTGGACAGAGAAATGGTCTTTTATCACTTCAACCTGGAAACCGACAACCCCCTTTGCCTGACCCGGCGGATAACCGGCTGTGGTGCCGGAGTGGAATACATGGCAGTGGATCCCCGGGGAGATCTCTATCCTTGCCACCAGTTCATAGAATTCCCTCAATTCCGGCTGGGAAATGTTTTCCAGGGAGTAAATGCCGGGAACATAGCAACTGATTTTAGAAACTCAACCCTGTACCAGAAAGAAGGATGCTCTTCCTGTTGGGCCCGCTTTTATTGCGGAGGTGGCTGTCATTTTCAGCACTACGTGGGCAATGGATCCATCCACAGACCGTCATCATCATATTGCGAGCTCTTCCGGGGAAGGCTGGAAGCAGCCCTTTGGTATAACGCAAGGAGGAATTTCCCTTGTTCACAGGAAATACTAAATTGTTGCAACGGTTTTTCTTGAAAAATCCCGGCATGGAAAATCTTGCCGGGGTTTGACGACAGATTCATGAAAGGCCGCTGTCACCGGCAGTTTTTATCCGCCCAGATCAGAAGGGAAGGCACAGGAAGGTATGCCCACATTCACATATGAAGCGCTGGATCCAAAAGGGCAGGTAATCGAAGGTGTAATGGAATCATCCAGCGTCGATTCAGTAATTGAAGAGCTTCGTTCAATTCACTACACCGTAATTCATGTTCATGAAAAACGGGATTACCTTTCCTCCATGCGGGAATCCTTCTACAAGGCCCAGGGGATCAACTATTATGCCCTGGCCATCTTTACAAGGCAGTTCGCCACCATCTTCAACGCAGGCCTTCCTCTGATGAGAGGGTTGGAAGCCCTGGCCAGCCAGACCATCAACCCCCAGCTCACCCTGGTACTGCGTCAGGTTGCCGACGACATCAGGGCCGGGTTTTCCCTAACCCGAGCCATGCAAAAACACCCGAGAATATTCTCCCCGGTATATATCGCCCTTGTCCGGGCAGGAGAAATGGCAGGAGCCCTGGGAGAGATCCTGGATCGTCTTGCAGTGATGATGGAGAGAAATTACAGCCTGCGGGCCAAAGTCAAGTCGGCGCTGACCTATCCCGCCTTTATCTTCATGATTTGCCTTGGCATTACTATTTTTCTGGTGACATATATATTCCCGTCCTTTGTATCTCTGCTGGAAGGACTGGATATGCAACTGCCCTGGCCCACCTTGATCCTGATTCATGTAACCAACGCCCTTAAAAACTGGGTGGTCCTATCATTTTTTGGAGTAATTCTAATCCTGGGGGGGTTTCTGTTTAAACAATATGTTTCCACTCCCCTGGGAAGGCGACAGCTGGACCGGTTTCTCCTGGAATTCCCGGTGCTGGGCACCGTCAACAAGAAGGCATCCCTCTCATACTTTTGCCGAACCCTGGGAACCCTGCTGGGAAGCGGTGTTCCTGTGGTTCATGCCCTGGATGTGGTGGGAAAGGTGTCGGGGAATGAAATTATCGGGGACATCATCGAAGAAGTGAAGCTGTCCCTGAAGGGTGGTGAACGGCTTTCCGAACCCATCAAGCAGTATGAGCTATTTCCTCCCATGGTGTCCCAGCTCATCAGCGTCGGCGAAGAAACCGGGAACCTACCCCTGCTTCTGGAGAAACTGGCGGACTATTTCGACCAGGAAGTTGAAACTGCCCTGCAATCTTTTGTAGCTATGATTGAGCCATTGATGATCTTTTTCATGGGTGGACTGGTGGGATTCGTGCTGGTGGCGGTCTTTATGCCGGTTTATTCGATCCTGAGCAAGTTCTGACGGAATAAAACCCCGGCAAAAGCTGTATAATAACGGGGAAGGGGATTTTCCCGGAGGTGGCAATTTGAAAAGCAACCGGATACTGATAATAACCCTGGCGATGCTGTGGGCATTGATTATTATCCTGCCCCGGACTGCCCATGGCGCAGTGGCAGTTCCCCAGCCCAGAGCGCGCCGTTACATGGACGATCCGGAAAAACTCCCGAAAGCTCCCCCGCCCCTGTCCGAGGAGGAAAAAAAGCTCCTGGAAGAATTCGGCCCCAAGGACCGACCGGATCAGGCTCCCCGGTTCAGACCGCCCACACCCACTGCCCGACCAGTTCCCATGTCGTCGCCGGAACCATCGCCCACGCCGGAACCGGCACCCATCGAAAGACCCAGCAATACCTGCTTTATTGTAATCATAATTTTTCTGATTCTAATAATTACCGGGATTCTCACAGCTCCATCATTAATTAAGAAAATCGTGGAACACCGTCGGCACAACTTCTGATGAAACCCATCCTGTCAATTTGAAACAGCGGGAAATAAGCTCAAGTCACTCCCTGTCCCCAGGAATCTCACATTTATCGATAATTCCCATAATCCCGGATTGGGGGCAGATCAATCCACGCCTGCCTGGTTTCTTTATCCCCCGGTAATATATAAAACCTGTTCATCTCAACATTCCTCTCTTTTAAAAGAAACAACAAAATTTAAAAATATACGGGTATTATGTTACATGTTTGTATAAAAAACCCTTCCGAAATCAAAAAAAATCTTAAAGCTGTGTGGAAGATTTCTAAGATCCCTGTTTTTACAGTTCTCAATCAGTCAATTCACCGGGTGATAATCAGGGACAATTTTTTTGAGAAGCTCCCGGATTTCCTCCTGGCTGTTGGATTCAACCCCCAGGCGGAGTTTATTCAGCTGTGCTTCCATGGTTTCAAGCTCCGGGTTGCTGGTGATGACCCGCAGGATTTTCCGGTTTTCTGTGGGTTCTGTGCTTTCCCGGTCGTTCACCAGCTTTTCTTCCAGTTTTTCCCCGGGTCGAACCCCGAGGATCTTTATTTGAATATCCCGGTCCGGTTCAAAGCCGGAAAGCCTGATCACATTACGGGCCAGGTCGATTATTTTAACCGGGCGTCCCATATCCAGAATAAAAATCTCTCCCCTTCGTCCCAGAGCCGAGGCCTGAATCACCAGGTGAACTGCTTCAGGGATGGTCATAAAAAATCGGGTCATATCAGGATGAGTGACGGTAACAGGGCCTCCCATAGCAACCTGCCGACGGAAGGTGGGCACCACGGAACCCCTGGAATCCAGCACATTGCCAAACCTCACTGCGGAAAAACGGCATTTTCTCTCCCCCGACGATGAGAAGGATTTCATATACATCTCCGAGAGGCGTTTAGTGGCTCCCATAATGCTGGATGGGTTCACCGCCTTATCTGTGGAAAGAAGGGTGAAGGATTCCACTTGGTATTCCTCTGCCAGCCGGATAAGGTTTCTGGTGCCAAACACATTGTTGGCCACCGCTTCTGAGATGTTGGATTCCATCATTGGGACATGTTTGTGGGCAGCGGTATGAAAAACCACATCAGGGCGGTGTTCTTCCATAAGGGCTTTCATCCGGGCCGGGTCCCGCACATCGCCGATAAACTGCACCAGAGGAATCCCTGTGAGGTTTTTCAGCTCCAGGGTGATTTCATATATGGAGTTTTCTCCCCGGCCCAGAAGAATAAGTTTTTTTATGTTGTGGCCCACAACCTGCCGGCACAGCTCCGAGCCGATGGATCCCCCGGCACCGGTGACCAGAATTGTCCGCCCTTCGAGAAAATGCTTCACAGACCTGGTATCAATGGGCACTTCATCCCGCTCCAGGAGATCCTCGATTTGGACATTGCGCAGTTTGTTCACCGATACCCGCCCGTCAATGAGATCCGACAGGCCCGGCACCACCTTGAACCCCACCCGGATATTCTGGCACAGGGTTATGACTTCCTGAATAAGCGACGGGGAAGGCAGAGCAATAATAATCTCCTCTATCTCTTTATCTCTGGTCAGGTCTGGAATATCCTCCAGGGAACCTAAAATCGGCACATTGTGGATTCGTATCCCTGCCTTGGCGGGATCCTGATCCACAAACCCCACAGGGCAGTAACCTCCCATACGTCCCCGCATCAGCTCCCGCAGGACTGCTTCACCCTGATCGTTGGCCCCTACGATTAAAACCCGCTTGCCATCACAGCTGATGGTTGCCCTTTCGTGAACTATCCGCAGGAGAAAGCGAATCCCTCCGGTGAGAAAAAACGTCAGCAACGCCGCAATAAAAATGATGGATCGGGAATAATACCTGCCCCCTGTCAGAAGAGTTGCCAGGGTCACGGGAGTAAAGGCCACCACATTGGCAAAGAAGATATTCTGAAGCTCCTGAACCCCGGCATAACGCCACAATTTTTTATAAAGCCCGAAAGCGTAATATGAACCTACGCACATGATGGCAACAGCAATAAAAAGCCATTCGAAGCCATAAAAATAACGGACTGACAGCTTTCCCTCGAAACGGATAACCACTGCCAGGTAAATGGCAAAAAGTACCAGAACAAAATCTATGATTGATAACAGTATCTTATCTCTGATTTTCATAAAAATCAGGTGACCCCCACATGCTCCTGCAGGGCTCCTATCTCCGTCCTCTGGTCGTAAATCAGCTCCAGGCTGTCCACAATCATCTGCACCGTGTCACTGTCCATGTGGGAATATATGGGCAGGTTCAGGCAGTGGGCCGACAGGTATTCAGTATTTTTCAAATCAATCTCTTCCCGGTAATACTGCCTGAACGCCGTCATCCGATGACCCGGAGGATTGAAATATGCCCGGGTGGGGATTCCCTCCGCCAGAAGAGCTTTAGCAAGGAGATCCCGTCCAAGGCCGAACTGGTGTTCATCAACGGTGATGGCAAAATCCTTATAGGAAGAACGGCACCCATCCCGGATCTTCTGAAAACCTATCCCCGGAATGCTGGTGAGGCTTTCCCGGTATGCCCTGGCAATGCGGTTGCGGGATCGGGCATATTCCTCGATATCTGGGATAATCCGGCTTCCGATGAGGGCATGAAACTCGCTGAGGCGGGCATTCATTCCCGGCATCACGCAGTCGTAATTGCCGGGATTGCCGTATTCCCGGAACACCTTGAGATATTCATGCACCTCTTCACGGCAGGTTGTGATGATTCCCCCTTCTCCGGTGGCCAGAAGCTTGGTGGCAGAGGTGGAAAAAACCTCGCCGTCGCCATGGCCTCCCATGGGCCGGCCATGATACAAAGTGCCAAAAGAATGAGCCGAGTCCATTATAAAGGGAATTTTGTGTTTTTGGGCCAAATGGGAAAGGCGATCCATATCCGGCGGGTTGCCGAAGATGCTCACCCCGATGATGGCGCCAGTTTCTGGATTGATGGCCTCCTCCACCGAGGCGGGATCAATGGTGAAGGTGTCCCGGCAGCAGTCCACAAAAACCGGGGTTAATCCTGCATTTACCACGGCGCCGAAGGTCGCCATGAAGGAAAAAGAAGGCACAATCACCTGGCCCTTGACACCGAGGGCCCGCAACAGCATATATATCCCCATGGTACAGTTGGAAACCGCCAAGGCATGGGGAATCTCCAGAAATTTTTCCACTTCCCCCTCATACTGCTCAAGGTAACTGCCCTTGGTGAGCATACCTGATGAAAAAATGTTTCTCAAGTCATCTTCCACCGATGAATAGTCGGGAAGAGTCGGTCGGGCAAAAGGGATCCCCTGTTCAAAGGCCGGTTTTCCACCAAGTATGGCAACTTTCTGGGACATAAGTTTCTCCTTTACTGGAAGCATCTTCAGACAATGACACTTTAAATAAAAATAAACTTAAACCCTGTCGAGGCATTTCCTTCACATACCGGCGGGAATGCCGGGGTTACTCCTCATCCCGGCGAAGAACTGCCAGGAATGCATCCTGAGAGATAACAACGCTTCCAATCTGGCGCATCCGTTTCTTGCCTTTTTTCTGTTTTTCCAGCAGTTTTCTCTTCCGGGTCACGTCACCGCCGTAACACTTGGCCAGAACATTCTTCCGCAGGGCTTTCACTGTGGATCGAGCGATGATTCTGGCTCCCAGGGCAGCCTGTATCGGCACGGCAAACTGATGACGGGGAATGACATCCTTCATTCTGTCCACCAGCTGCCGGCCCCGTTCCTCGGCATGATCCCGGTGGACAATCACCGACAGGGCATCCACCTTTTCTTTGTTGACCATAATATCCATCTTCTGAAGATTGGAAGGACGGTAGCCGGTAACATGGTAATCCAGGGAAGCATAACCCCGGGTGCGGGATTTGAGAGTATCGAAAAAGTCGGTGATAATCTCTGCCAGGGGTATGCTGTAGGTCATCAGGGCAAGTCCCGGATAGGGATATTCCATGTTCACAAACTCTCCCCGGCGCCCCTGGGCCAGGTCCATCACATTGCCCACGGTGTCTTCCGGGGTCATAATAACCGCCTCGGTGAAGGGTTCCTCCACCCGTTCAATATCTCCCGGATCCGGCATGTTGGCGGGGTTGTCAATCTTGATTTCCCTGCCGTTTTTCATCACCACATTATATATGACACTGGGCGCAGTGGCGATAAGATCCAGGTCATATTCCCGCTCCAGCCGTTCCTGGACTATCTCCATGTGGAGAAGCCCCAGAAAACCACACCGGAAACCAAACCCCAGGGCTACGGAAGTTTCCGGCTCAAAGATCAGGGCGCCATCATTCAGTTTCAGTTTTTCCAGAGAATCCCGCAGAGTGTTGTAGTCCATGGGTTCAATGGGATAAAGCCCCGCATATACCATGGGTTTAACTTCCCGGTATCCCGGCAGGGGTTCATCAGTGGGATCCTCTTTTAGGGTTATAGTGTCGCCAACCCGACAATTGCGGATCTCTTTTATCTGGGCGGTGATATATCCCACATCGCCGGCTTTGAGTTGTTCCACGGGAGTCAGGGACGGTGTGAATATCCCCACTTCTGACACTTCGAAATCAGCCCCGGCGGAGTACATCTTAATCTGGTCGCCTTTTTTTACCCGGCCGTCAAATACCCGGACGAAGGGGATCACTCCCCGGTATGTGTCATAATGAGAATCAAATATCAAAGCCCGCAGTTGACCGTCGGGATCCCCCTGAGGAGGAGGAATATGCTTAACCACCGATTCTGGCACTTCCTGGCAATTCTCTCCGTTTTTGGCAGAAACAGCCACTGCATTGTCTGCAGGAAGCAGGAGTACCTCTTCAATCTCGTCGATGGTCCTTTGTACATCTGCCGCGGGAAGATCAATCTTGTTGACTATGGCTACAACTTCCAGGTTGTTTTCCAGGGCCAGATGAAAATTGGCCATGGTCTGGGCCTGAACTCCCTGGGTGGAGTCCACTATCAGAAGAGCACCATCGCAAGCGGCCAGGGAGCGGGAAACTTCGTATGTAAAATCCACATGGCCGGGGGTATCGATGAGATTAAAAATATAGTCCTTGCCGTCACGCCCTTTATATTTGATGGTGACCGGCGAGGCCTTGATAGTAATGCCCCTTTCCCGTTCCAGGTCCATGTTGTCCAGCATCTGGGCTTTCATGAGCCGGGCATCCACGGAATGGGTCATATCCAGCAGTCGGTCTGCAAGAGTCGATTTGCCGTGGTCTATGTGAGCGATAATTGAAAAATTGCGAATATTTTCCTGTGGCGACTTCATTAAATACCTCGTGTAAATAGTCCCGTATGTTACAGTTCTTGTGGCTGTGCAATTCTCCATCCCGGCTCAATGCCCTCCCATACGAATACCGAAAAATGGAACAACTGCCAAGATACCGTTACGATAAATCATCCAATAACCCTTCGAAGGGGCCGGGGTATATTATGTTGTATATTTCCAGAGGAGGTTATTTATGAAAAATTCTTTGTTACTGCCCATGTTACTTCTGATCTTCCTTCTTATTCTGACTTCCCCGGGCATATGTGATACGACGAAGCCCGCCGGCATTGTGGATACCCTGCATATTCTGCACCTGGGGGATACTCCGGTGAAGCTCCGGCAGATATGCCACAATCCAGGCCCGGTGGTCTATTTCCGCCCCCACGGCAACGAGGAGATTGCCCGGCTTGCCCTGCTTTCACATCTGAAAAACCACAAGGGCACAGGATTCATCATAATGAACCCGGAGCGAAACCTTACCTTCCGTTATCGGGAAAGACACTACCGGATTGATCCCAACCGGATCTTCACAGAAAAAGGGATTGACAATTCCCTTGAAACCCTGAATTCCTTGAGCCAGTCAGAAAAAGCAGAGCTTGTCCCGGTAGTTTCTGACTTCTCCAATAAACTGATCAAACTTATGACAGGCCAGGATCTCTCCGGAATCAAGGCCTTCATAGCAGTCCACAACAACTGGGACGGATATGAAGGTGACGGAAAAGACGGAAAGGGGAATATATCCGGGGATCTGGCCGGGGATAAATACCGGCACATGGAGCCTCCCATAGTCCACCTGGGAGAAGGGGCAGACCCCGACGATCTCTTCTGGGTCACCCGGAAATCTGACTTCCATTACCTCAGAAAATCAGAACCTCCCTGGAAAGGAGGACATGTGGTGATTCTGGATCCTTATGCCGCTACCGGCGACGAGAAATACAACGACGGCTCCGCATCGGTCTTCTTTTTTACCCGGAATATTCCTTATTTCAATGTTGAGGTGGAACATGGCCCGGGAATTCGTTCTGACTCAGAAAGGCAGAAGATCCAGGAAGCCATGCTCAGGGCCGTGGATGAGATTCTGAATCCCTGATTAGGCCCAACAACTGAGATTCCGACAGAAACCCGGAAGATGCGCCCTTTTCCCCCACCTTGTAGGAAGCAAAATATGATGCCATCTTCAAGGCAGAAAATGCATCTCCCCGGGACTCATAAAAATGGATAAAGGCAGAAAAGAGAGCATCCCCGGCCCCCACGGTGTTCACCACTCTCCGGGTTTGAACCGCGGGCTGATGATGAATTCTGTGTTGCTTGCCAACATACATCAGGCTCCCTTTTTCTCCCATACCGATAACAATAATATCGTTGCCAAAACGTTCACCCACCTGACGGATCCATTCCTCCGGCGGGCAGGGAATAAGCTCATCACTCATAAAAAGAATATTTGCTGAAGCCATAAAATCACCGTTGTATTCATCCTCCAAGCTGGATATGGCGTGAACATCAGTGGCAACGACCATTCCCCTTCTGCGGGCTTCAAACAGCAAGGGCCGGGAAAAGTTGATATTACAAAGAACCGCCATACTGCAGTCTTTTGCCGCCTCCCGGAATCGTTCCCGGGGATACTCCACCTCCTGCACATCCTTCAGGTCAACATTAACCTGTCGCCGTCCCCAGCTGTCATAAAGAATTACCGACTGAGGTGTAGCATCAGCAAGATTCAGAACGTGAGTATCCTCAACCCCCAAGGCAACAAGGTCCCGCCGGGCTATTGATCCCGGAGTATCATCGCCGATGGCAGAAAGAAAATTCACTGGACGCCCCAGGGCTGTCATGGCCGAGGCTACATTGAATCCAACCCCGGAAACCGCGGTATTGACTCCACCAAAGGGATAGCGGACAGGGCAGTAATTAACCGGGAAGCCCTCCGTCAAGAGGGTGGTTTCCAGATTTACAAGGCCGGATATGAGAATCCTGTTCAAGACTGCCTCCGGAAGGTATGATATTATCGGTTTTCATCCAATGCCGGATTTAACCTGCCCCAATCAGCAAAGATTACACCTGTGCCGGGGACAGGATCTTTTTACTCCGCCAAGAATCAATATTTACACTAATTTTAGATTTATTATTCGAGGAGGTAAAGTTTGTTTATAAGCCATGTCAAACCTGACAACACCGCAGTTTTCATGTATCCCGACTTGAGGCCCGGCCAGGTTTTTGTAACCGGGGATTTCAACGAATGGGCAACTCCTGGTTTTCCCCTGCACCGGGTGGAGGGGGGATTTGTGGGTGAGGTGCCCAACTTCCCCCAGGGAGAAATCGGATACAAGTTCATTGTTGACGGCCACTGGATAACAGATCCCCACAATGTACTGACCAGGGGTGATGCCTCGGGGGCAGAAAACTCCATACTGCCCCATCGGGTGAACAAGGGAATGGTGTATCATTTCGATTTTTACTCCCCGGCAGTTGATGAAACCCGGGGATATGTCATATACCTGCCGCCGGGTTACTTCATGTCTGACGACCACTACAGCACCATCTATCTCCTCCATGGCGCCCTGGACTGGGAATATACCTGGATTCACCGGGGACTCCTCCACTACACCGCAGATCATTTGCGTCATTCTGGGAAAACCGGGGAGATGATAGTTGTAATG
>CAYNGH010000092.1:0-13528 GCA_964396845.1 uncultured bacterium
ATCAGGGTCAAAAGGCTCCAGCCAGTTAAAGACACAGGCTTCATACTTGCCGGGATACAGGGAATTTATGAGTGCGCCAAAATCAAGCGCCCTGAGGCTTGCGCTGATGCCCACATCGGAAAGATAACTCTGAATATAAATACATGCCGCCAGGGCCGGCTCATTCCCCGACGGGTAAATAATCTCAAAACGGAAAGGCACTCCATCCCGCTGAAGGATACCGTTTCTTGCAGGTTCCCAGCCGGCATCCTTCAGCAATTGCCGGGCCAGGCTGGGATCATACGGATACTGTTCCACCCCTGATTCATAAGCCCAGGAAGCAATAGGTATCGGGCCGTATATGGGCTTTCCCGCACCCTGAAGAGCTGCCCTGGTTATGGTGGGAGTATCTACAGCATAATTGACGGCCCGGCGAACCACAGGATCGGAAAACACAGGGTTTGTCAGGTCAAAGGAGAGATAGGCGTATGTAAAATCCTCCCAGCGGAATAATTCTATGTGGGGGGGGATGTTATTTCCCACTATGAACAGGTCTTCCGGGGCAAGTGATGCCATGTCGATCTGTCCTGACATCAGAGCAATACGGGTTCCCGGCCCTGATGGTATTACCTGGAACCGGATCCGGGAGAGCTTTGGGGAACCCCGGAAATAATCTTTATTTGCCTCCAGCATCAGGTAATCGGAGGTATTCCACCGGGTCAGCTTGAATGGCCCGGTTCCCACGGGATTCTGATTGAAAGGAGCCCTGTTGATGTCATCTCCGGAAAACTGGTGTTTCGGGATTATCCCCACCAGAGTAAGGTTGTTGAGGAAGGGAGCAAAAGGCCTGTCCATGGTGGCCTCCAGGGTATATCTGTCCAAAGCCCGAAACTGAATCGCCCTGTCATCCACTTTGAAAAGACTGCCGTTAAAAGTATTGGTATCAGGGGCTACGGTCATCTCAAAGGTGAACACACAGTCATGGGCAGTCAACTCCCCGCCGTCGTGCCATAGGACTCCCCGCCGCAGGTGAAATACAACCCGCCGTCCTCCCTGGCTTATTTCCCAGCTTTCTGCCAAGTCCGGGACAATTTCCAGATTGTGATCATAGCGGACAAGGGTGTTAAAAATAAACGAACAGACCGACATGGAAACTCCATCGGAGGCCAGGACAGGATTTAAGGTTACAGGATCGCTTTTTATTGCCAGTTTCAGGGTTGAGCTGTGGGTGTCTTCCGGGGAGCGAACCTTGGCCCCTGCCAGGGCCAGGGAAAGAAAAACAATAAAAATTAAAACCGGTGTGATGACATAACCATTGGATAGAGTTTTTTTTATACTGGCGGACATGTTGTAATTTCCTGCTGATCTGCTATAATTTATTTTACCGGCGGATGTTGCAATTCCTTGAGAGATTGCAAATATTTGCACGATAATGTTCAATGGGGGTTTATGGTGAATCACAAATTATGCATTTTTATTGTTTTTATTGCTCTTATAATGGCTTTTTGTGGATGTTCTCCGGGAAGACCCGGGCCGGCACAGGATCCAGGGCCTCCATCCTCCCCGACAACGCCATCCCTGCCGGATACTGTGGAGCCAACCCCGACAGAGCCTTCCCCGGAAGTCCCTGATCCGCCCTGGGAAAGCCCCGAACCTGAAGATGATGCCAAAGAAACCCTAAAACCCGGCATGGAGCTGTTTCAGAAGGGCCATGATGCCCTGAAGGAAGGTAACTATGCTGTTGCTATGAAATGCTTCAATGAAGCCCTGACAGAAAACCCCCAGTTGGACAAGGCCCACGCCTGGCGGGGAAGGGTATATTTTGAGATGCAGGATTACCAGAAGGCCCGTCAGGATCTGGAAAAGGCCCTTTCCCTGAATCCTGACAATGCCGATGCCCAGTTGTTCATGGGAAATCTTTTTTCCAGAAACGAAGATGAAGAGGCCATCAATTATTATTCAAGAGCCATCATCCTGAATGAAAATAATGCCGAGGCTCTTTACCGTCGGGGGGCCGAGTATCTGCACCGGGGGAGAAACAACCTGGCAAGACAGGATTTGGAAAAGGTTCTGGAGCTTAATCCTGACCCGGAAATCCGGCGACTGACTCTGGAAAAGCTAAAATCAATGGGTAAAACCAAACGAGGAGATACAAGATGAATTTTATCAAGTTCTCGATTGTTATTTTAATACTTCTGGCAATATGGGGATGCTCTCCCCGGGGAAAGACCATTCCCGAACCGGCACCGGCAGTCGATTCCTCCCCGGAAATGACAGTACCTCCCGAGGCATCCCCAAAGGCCACTCAAGTGCCGGTATCTCCGGCAACCCCTGCCGACGATGAAGATCCAGCCATTACCAAGCTTCTCCTGGAAGAAGGAAAAGGCCTGGCATCTCAGGAGAAGTTCAATGAAGCCATTGATCGATTCAACCAGGTGATAATCGACGATCCTCAAATGATCGAAGCATATGTGGCAAAAGCCCGATCTCATGAAGGTCTGGAAGAGTTTGACGATGCTGTGACAGCCTATGAGGAAGCCCTGAAACAAGCTCCCCAGGGCAGGGGTGAATTCCAGAAGGACGGAATCCGGCATCACCTGGCCATGATATTATATCGAAAATGGCGTCATACCGGAAGTCCCCAGGATAAAACAACTGCCAGAGATTATCTTGATGAAATCACCGATTCCGGTGTCCGGGGAAGTCCTGATCTTGTCAAGCTGTATGAAGAACTGAAAAAATAGCCCGAAAACTGCATTTCATACCGTTGCACTTGTTTTATCCTGACAATGGGTATATTTATCATTTAAACTTTGGTATAACAGCCTTTCATCTGTCAGATGCTGATAATTATTTCATCCATCCCCCATAATCTTATGGGGTGAAAAAAATGAAAAAAGCATTGTTTGCATTATGTATGGCATTAATTATCTCAGCAACAGGGTGCTCCAGAGGGCCCATGGATTATTATAATTTGGCGGAAAAGCAATCCAGAGAGGAAAAAATTCCCGAAGCTCTGGTCAGCTATGACAGAGCCATTGAAATGGATCCTCAATTTTTTTCTGCCCATCTTGCCCGGGGCAGGACACATTTTTGTCTTGGCAATATGGAACTTGCCCTGGCCGACAGTATAAACGCTCTAAAATTAAAGCCCGGAAGCATTGAAGCCCTGAAACTCAAAGCCGGGGCCCTTGACAATTCAGGACGTTACCGGGAAGCCCTGAAGATATACAACCAGCTTATTGCATTAAACCCGGACAATCCCCTGCTGTTTAATGAAAGAGCCGGTGTAAATCTAAATCTCAAACGTCCCCGCAGTGCAGTCATGGATTATTCCCAGGCAATCAAGCTTCGACCCGACTATGGCGAGGCATATATGAACCGGGGGATCATCTACACCTATGTGGAATTCTATCCCAGGGCCATTGACGATTTTACAGTCATCATCGAAAGAAACCTGCCCACAGGAGATTCGCCCTTATCCTATGTATTATACAACCGGGCTGTGGCTTATTTGAGAATGGACAACAAAACTCTGGCCCGGAGGGATTTTGAATGGGTAATCAACAGGTATCCCCAGTGCAATGAAGCAGATATGGCCCAGGAATGGCTGAACAAAATCGACAGCCGGGAGATTGGTCAGAACACTGACCGGTGATGGTTTCAATTAGGCAGAGATTACTGGAAACCCCGGCGAATCTGCTGATAAAGACTGCTCACCACGTTGACATAATTTATGGTTTCCTGAAAGGGAGGTATTCCCCGGTATCTTTCCACAGCGCCAGGCCCGGCATTATATGAGGCCAGGGCCAGGGCCACTGGCGCGCTGGAGTTCTCCCACCGGACCAGCTGTGCCTTGAGGTAGCGAACAGAACCGTTGATATTCTCCTCGGGGTTGTATGGGTTGACCCCCAGGGATGCCGCAGTGCCGGGCATCAGCTGTCCCAGGCCGACGGCTCCTGCCACTGATATTGCATAGTTGTTGAAGGCGGACTCGGCACTAATCATGGCGGTGACAAGAAAAGGGTCCATATGATAAAGCTGACTGTAATGAACAATCCGGTTTGCGATGAAACGAGCATTATCCCGGGAGATCCCCCCGTTGTAATAAAGAATCCATGAAAAAATCCTGTTGTAAATGGCATCCTGTGAAGCTGTCAGAGGAATCAGGCCGGGGATGTCCAGTTTGTCATCTATTTTTTCCCGCCGGGGAACCGATTTCGCATCAGTCACCACCAGGTGAGAGAACCGCCCTTCCCGGATCATGATAAACCCCTGAAGCTCAAGGTAATCACCGGTATCATGCTTTAAACCTCTGCCGGTAAGAACCCTTATTTCATCTCCGGAGTCCAGCTTGAAACGGTATTCAAAGTAAGCCTCATTGCAAAGTAGCTCCATATATGTCCCCCGGCATACAACCTGCCGGCCTGAGTAACTCCGGAGCTTATCCTGGTCTGCCTTCCGGAGGCTGTGATAATCAAAATCCTCAAAGGGGCCCTGGCTTTCTCTGTTTACGTCCCTGCCGGCAAATGCAAGAGAAGATGACATCACCAGAAAAACAAGGATCAGGGCAATAATTGTGGATGTATCAAGCTGTTTTCTTTTCATAATAGCACCTTATTTATATTTATCGCCCCAACAGGAATAATCTTCCCTTGAATTTATTTTCTCTCTGATATAAGTATCCCTCCAGAGCCATGAGAATTCTTTTCTTGAAGGTGTGTTTATAAACAACTTGATGAATGGGCTCTCAGAAAAATGGGACTCGCCGACTCTTAGCAGTGAAAAGTGCAGGATTGTTGGAGGTTTTGTTGAATGGAAAGAAAAACAGGCGGAGTTTTTTTATGCGGCTTGCAATATTATCCGGGGGAAGTGACAGTCAGGGAATCAATGCAGCCATCCGTTCCGTGGTGAAGGCTGCCAGAGGTCAATTTCAGTGGGAAACTTTCGGTTTTCTGCGGGGCTGGAAGGGACTTCTGGAAGGACAGCTCATCCCCCTTCAGCCTGAAAATGTATCGGGGGTCCTCTCTTCGGGAGGAACCCTTCTGGGGACATCCGCCACCAACCCCATCCGCCATTCTCAGGGTCTGGATAAAATCAGAGAAGTTCTCCGGGATAAATCCATTGATGCCCTTGTTGTTTTAGGTGGCAGGGATATTCAAAAGATTGCTGCGGGACTTTATCGGGAAAATATCCCCGTGACGGGAATCCCCTGTTCTGTTGACAACGATCTTGCCCGGACCGATTATTCCATTGGATTCCAGTCAGCGGTTTCAGTTGTCACCGAGGCTGTTGACCGACTGCATACCACCGCATCAGCCCACCACCGGGTTATGGTACTGGAAGTCATGGGGCGGGATACCGGCTGGGTAGCCCTTTACGGAGGTCTTGGCGGTGGCGCCGACTGGATTATCATCCCCGAGGTCCAGCCTCATTTTCAGGATCTCAAAAAACACCTCCAGGAAAGGGTTGACCGAGGGAAAAATTTCAGTATCATAGTAATTGCCGAGGGAGCCACACTCCCGGAGGTTCCTCTGGTCAGTATCCGGGAAGCAGATGAATTCGGCAGAATCAGGATGGATCGCCGGAATGTGGGCCACCTGTTAGGAAGAGAACTGGAAAAGAGCACAGGTTTTGAAGCCCGGGTCACAGTGCTGGGGCATCTCCAGAGGGGAGGGCCTCCCTGTGCAGGAGATCGGATTCTGGCCACTCGAATGGGAGTAGAAGCCGTGGAGCTTATCAGACAAAAAAAATTTGGCCGTATGGTTACCTTTCAGGGAAACCGGACATCCAGTGAAACTCTGGAAAGGGTTATGAAGGAATCTCCCCGAATGGTACCAATAGAACTATACAATATGGCCAGGTTGTTTTATTGACATCCACCCTGTTGACCAATAATAAGAAGGATGTCACGAATAATATGAACAGTAAATCCAGGGAAGAAAATCAAAAACCTGCTACTCCCAGGGAAAGAAACCTGGGGCCGATTATCGTATTGCTGGTTGTAATGGCGATTGCTCCTCTCGGTTTCCGGCTTTACGGCGAATATTTAGGTAAACGCCTGACATACATGGAAAAGGTTGCCGAGAGAAAACGCCTGACTCAGGAGATTCAAAAAATCGAAGAACAGAACCAGCAGTTAAAAGAAAGAGAAGCATTCTTAAAGACCAGACAGGGAGTTGAATCAGTGGCCAGGGATAAGCTTGGTCTTACCAGGCCCGGAGAAATCACCTTTATTGTGGTGCCGGGAGAAAGAACCTCCCCCGATGAGGTGCCGACAGTTATCCCGGAAGAAATCCTCCGGGAATCACAGGAAATCGACCCGGAAAAAACTGACCAATAATCTGGTTTTTATCAACTTTACGGAGGATATGGGGATGTCCCTGGATATCGGAAGCATATTGGAAGGCGTTGTCACCGGCATAACCAGTTACGGGGCTTTTATCAGGCTTCCCGGCGGGAACACCGGTCTTGTCCACATATCCGAGGTTGCCGAGGAATATGTGCAGGATATACGGCAGTATCTGAAAGAGAGGGATACTGTCCAGGTTAAGGTACTTGGTATCAACAACAAGGGTAAATATGATTTGTCCCTCAAGCAGGCAAAACAGCTTGCGCCGGATACTCCCTCTGAAACTGCCCCGGTGGAAGAACCCCAGGAAGCCCAACCCCGGCAGTCTGAAGAAGATCGCCCCGCATGGAAGGGCCATGGCAGTGGCAGACCCAGGGGAAAATCCTTCGAAGACATGATGGGCCGTTTCATGAAGGAAAGCGAAGAAAGACTGCTGGACCTCAAGCGGAATACCGACTCCAAGAGAGGACGGGGAAAAAGCCGTTAACCCTGACTGGTATTGTCAAAGATCCGGTACTCTGTTTTTAATTTCCTGTCCCAGGGCCTCGTTAATCCGATCCAGGGGAAGCATAAGCCCTGCAGCCCTCTGTATGCAACGAATCCTGTCTGAACCACTTGTGTCAGTATCCATTACATCGTCACTTTCAGTTTGATCCAGATTTTCATGAAGAGGAAAGGATATCCCCCCCAGAGCGATACCGGATCGAGCCATATGATCCAGAACCTCAAAATATTGTTCTTCTGTTGGCATCCGGGATGATTCAAGATATGTAAAATGCCCGCCGGGAATAAGACTGTGCAATTTGCCCTCAATTTCGAGCCTTTCCTTCCAGGGAATATTATCTGAACCTGGCAGGGAAAAACCCTGATGATAATATTTCTTGTCATTGACCCTTGGGGTAATGCCGTATTCGATCCTGTCCAGCTGAGGGAAACGCAAGGAAGCATATCCCGATGAGGAGGCACTAAGAACAAATTTGCATTCAAACTCCCGGGAAAGGTTTTCCAGGGTTTGATTCATGAAATCCACAGTATCCCCGGCAAACTGCAACTCCCGGGAATCTTCTCCGTGATGTCGGCCATGCAGTATATAGATGGCTTCGGCAAGACCCACGAAGCCGATATTGAATATGCCGTATTTTAGCACCGGCATGATTGATTCATCCCCGGCCAGGGTGGATGAACCCCGGTAAATCTTTCCTCCCATAACAAAGGGCAGTTCCATGGGAGTCAGGGAAGCCAGAACATCCCTGCGATGAACCAGTTGCCGGACGCACAGGTCCAGAGTTCTTCGAAGTTCATTATGAAAGGATTCCAGCTGAAAATCCTTCCGTTTGTGGGCCACCTTGAAGGCTATCCGGGGAAGATTGACAGTGACGTGGGCCACATTCCCCCAACCCCATTCCCGCTGATCGGCAAGGTTGCCTTCGGAGCGGTAAACCCCGGACATGTCCTGTGTGACCCTGGCGCCGTCCCCCCAGTATGCGACACTGTCACAATCCCGATTTATTGGAGCATCCATAAAGGCAAAGGAAGGATTCATCCTCCGGCGGGATACATCAACAGCTTTTTGATAAAGGTCAAAGTTGGGATCCCCGGGTTTCATATTCACCCCGTCCTTGAGGCAGAATATAATCCAGGGGTACAGGGGAGTTTCACCCCTTCCCATTCCTCTTTTGACTGCTTCAAGAAGGGCCATGGCAACATGTCGGCCTCCCGGGGTTGTATCCAGTCCCAGGTTTATGGTGCTGGTGGGGACTTGGGCTCCCATCCGGGAATATATCATGTTCAGGTTATATACAAGGCCTTCGGTGGCCTGAAAAAGCTCAGGGATATTATCTCTGGCCTCGGCTGAAAGATGATCCCGGGCATAACCGGCCACCTGAGCATCAAACTCCGGTATGGACTGGCCTCCGTAGAGGTCATTCTGGCAGGCTTGAATAATGATCGCCACCAGGGCCATCAAGCTGGAATATCTCCGGGGTGGGCGGATATATCCACAGCCGGAATTGAATCCCCCTTCCAGGATCCGCTTCAAGGGTATCTGCAGTGAAGAGAGGGTTTTGCCATAATAATCCAGGTCGTGAATGTGGATATCTCCCCGGATGTGGGCATCGGCAAACTGACTGGGGATGAGCCGGGTCAGGTAGAAGCTTCGGCTGGCGGCAGAGGCGATCTTTAGCATTTTAGCACTGGGGGAATTCAATGCCCCGGAGGTTGTCCTGTGGGTTTCTCTCAGGATGGAGTCCACCGAGTCCATCAGCTCGGACTTGCCTTCCCGGATTGAAGTCCGTTTGGCTCTGTAAAGAATAAAGGCCTTGGCTTCACGGGCATGGCCTTCTCTTATAAGGATCCTTTCTACAGAATCCTGAATCTCTTCAACATGGGGGACATTTCCCTCCACGGTCTTGTGCAGGTCTTCCACCACCATTCCGGCGAGATTCCGGCACTTCTCCTCCTGTTCGGTTCCGCAGGCATAAAATGCCCGATGGATGGCATCGCCGATTTTGTCAATGTCAAAACGGGTCATCCTGCCGTCCCGCTTGCGGATAATGGGAAATGGAAACATCTCTTTCTTTGCGATAGTCATGGGTCGCCGGCCTCCTCCAAAAAGGGTGTCGTCAAGAGCATTTTCGTATGCAATGAATAAAACCCTGTGGAAACTCCGATTTTTTTCTGGTGACGGACAGTTTGAATCACCTTGGAGGAAAAGGGATGAGGAGGCTGAAGTTATCGGGGATACATTCAGTCCAAGGAGAGAAAAAATGCAGGTTGGACGCATCACAGTAAAAAATGAGCAGATCAACGAGGAGATCCCCATTGCCCGGGGTATCATCAGGAATGCGAATCTTGTTGAAACCTTCAACACCATTGATCGGGGAGTTTACGGTTGCACTCTTGGGGCTTTAAAGCTTCTGGGGGTATTGGAAGTGACACTGTCGGTGTTTCTGGAAACTGCCAAACAGCTTACAAACCTGATGGGCAGGGATGACAGCGCCGGGTTTGCCCGAATCCGGGATCTTTCCTCCGATGACATTCGATTCCTTAACCTGTACTGCCTTTTCACTTCCTCGGTGGAAGCCATCGAAGGCTGTGCCTCCATATCGGAAAAGGTGGTCAAAGTATCCGGGACTTTTAAAATCAACGAGGTCAAAGATCTGGCCTTTACTGATACAGGGGTTCTTGCCAGAAAGCTGATAAAAGATTATCAGGGATACCTGCAGTATTACCGGGATCACAAGAATCCCGCCCGGAAGGTGGAAAACATTGAACAAGTCATCGAACGTACCATCGGTTACTTCAAGCTTTTGAAAAATTCTGTGGAAAAGATCCTGGCAGACTCCGCCTATGCACCTTACCGCGAATCCATCGAATCGGTGAAGGTTACCATTCTGGGCAAGGTTTTTGAGGGTTTTCACTACTCGGTGGAAGATTTTTCCGATAACAGCCAGCTTATGCCTGTGGGGGTTGAAGAGATAATCGGCAATCAGGAATACCTGAAGGCTGCGGTGAGGCTTGCAAGAGATGTGGCGGGTTTCGACTTTGCTACCTGGCAGAATCCCAAGCAGATAAACCCGGTACTCTTCGCCATGGGAAATCCAGGCTGTGGCAAGACCGTCACCGCCCATGCCGTGGGGAATTTCTTTCTTGACTTTTGCAAGGCTCGGGGAATCCGATCCCGTTTTGTCATCATCCGGCGAACCGACTGGGCTTCATCATATCAGAACGCCTCGGCAAAACAGCTCATCGACATATTCAAGCGAAACATTCTGGATTTCAAGGGAGTGGTGGGGGTCTATTGGCCTGACATCGATACTGCCTTTGCTGCCAGGGGTGATTCAGGAATCCGCAACGAAGAGAAAAACGTTCTGGGAGCAGTATTCGGCCTGTTTGACGGCTCCATCCTGCCCAAGAACGGCCAGTGGTTTATGATGACCGACGCCAACTTCCTGAATATGGACAAGGCCACCATCAGCCGTATTACCCAGGATCCATATTATGTGAAGGGGCCGGAAACCCCCCGGGATTATGTCGCCCTCCTGAGGGATGTAAAGCTGTCCAGGCATGGGCAGTTTCTGGATATAACTGCTGAAGAGTGGGAAAAATTCGGACAGCTCTGCATCGACAACAAGCTGTCGGGAAGATCCATCGAAAACATGGCCCGCAAGGCAGTGACTGTCATAGAGGATTTCGATTTTCCCGATGAATATTTCACCTGCGACATCCAGAAAAAAAAGGAAATCATCACCAGTTATTCGAAAACTTTAAAATTCCAAGACATGGAAAAATTAGTGTCAAATTATGTGGAATTTCAAAAAGAAGCCGAGGAAAAAGCTGCCAAAGCAAAATTCCAGGAGCGGGTAAACGAGATTGTCAATTATCTTTCCGCTCAAAAACTGGCAAGGGAAACTCTGATGATGACGGCAGAATAATATTATTTTGAAGGGTGGTAAACATGGAACTGACCCTGGATCAACTTCTTAAAAAGATGGTTGAATACGATGCCAGCGACCTTCATGTGTCCGCAGGCAACCCTCCAATAATCAGAATATCCGGCAAACTCACCCGGCTCAAGGGCTACCCGGCCCTTACCCCGGAAATGGTGGAAGGCATCCTGACGGGGATCCTCAGCAAGAACCAGAACCAGCGCTTGGTCGAGGACAAGGAGATCGACTTCTCCTATGCCATACCCGGGGCTCGATTCCGGGGCAATGTCTTTATGGAACGCCAGTCCCTGGCCGGGGCTTTCCGCATGATTCCTCCAAGACCCAAGACTATGCAGGAGCTGGGTGTGCCGGGAATCTTACGGGAACTGGCAATGAAACGTCAGGGCCTTATTCTGGTGACAGGGCCTTCGGGATCTGGCAAATCCACCACTCTTGCAGCAGCTATTGAACACATGAACGACAACCGGAATGCCCACATTGTCACCATCGAGGATCCCATCGAATATACCTTTAAAAACAGGACATGCCTTATCCACCAGCGGGAGGTAGGCCCCCATACCCATTCTTTTTCTGGAGCACTGCGTTCTGTGCTCAGGCAGGATCCCGACATTATAATGGTGGGCGAGATGCGGGACAAGGAAACCGTGGAAACGGCCCTGCTGGCGGCAGAAACAGGGCATCTTGTGCTTTCAACACTTCACACCAACAATGCCGTTGACTCGGTTCACCGGATTCTCGACTTCTTCGGCGAGGATCAGGCTCAGGTACGTTTTCAGCTGGCAGCAACCCTTCAGGCAGTCTTCTCTCAGCAGTTGGTGCCCCATCGGGACAAATCCAAGGGACAGCTGATGGCCAGCGAAGTTATGATTGTCATCCCCGCCATACGAAACCTGATCCGGGAAGGTCGGGTGCATATGATACGCAATATTCTGATGACCGGCTCCGAAGAAAGCATGTGCACCATGGAGGCAGCCCTCAAAAGGCTTTATGATCAAGGCTACATAACCCTGGAAACTGGTCTTGCCCATGCCTTTGACCTGCAGACATTCCGTCAGATTACCGGGCTGGAAACCAAAGTCACCTCGGTCAAATATACCGGCAAATCCATTAGCGACATGGCCTCAAAGGGCGGCAGTACATTACCCCCGGATGCTGCCCGATCCCGGGGAAACATTGCGGAATAAAAAAAGATTACCTTACAAAAGAAGGGCATAAATGCCCTTTTTTTGTTTGACAGATTTTAACAAACCGTTAACATTATCATACGGTAAAAAATGTTATAATGAGCAGGGAAAACTAAATTTCCCCTTGTCTTGCCAGGAGGGTATTTTAATATGGACAGCATACGGGGTACTACACCGGGTTTAAATTCCCGTCAGCCAAAAGAACCGGGGCTTCAAAAGAAAAAAGCAGATAGCTCGCCGGCTCCCCGGGATATGGTGGATCTCAAGAGTCAGCCCTTGAATGAAGTTCTTGATCCCGACAAGTTAAAGAGTTTCCTGCGGGAAATCCCCAAGGTGGATCTTCATCGGCATCTCGAAGGCGACGGCGGAAGCAAGAAACTGCCGGAAACCGTAATAAACATCTGCAAAAGGCGAGGAATCCAGCTACCCTCTTATGAACCCGAAGAATTAAAACCCCATCTTCAGGTAGGGCCTGAATGCAAAAACCTGCTGGACTTCCTGAGCAAATTTGACACCATCGGAAAGGTCTTTACTGACAGGGAAGCAGTGTCCGAGATGACCTATGAATCCATCAGGGCCGGTTCAGATGATAATGTCAAATATATGGAACTCCGGTTTTCGCCGGTATATATGTCATCCCAGTATGGCATGTCCAACGAGGATGTGATGGAAGGAGTCTTGGACGGCGTCCGGCAGGCCGGCAAAGATTTTGACACCCAGGTTGGCCTTATAATGATTGTGGAACGGCAGATGGGGAAGGAACATGGCCAACAGGTCCTTGAAATGGCAAAGCAATACAAGGATCAGGGGGTAGTGGCCCTGGACCTGGCCAACGATGAATATAACTTCCCTCCAGATGAATATGCCCAGGTCTTTAAAGAAGCCAAAGAAGCAGGACTCAAGGTGACAGTCCACGCAGCGGAAACACCCCGCAAACTGGAAGACCTGCCTCTGAGCCTTCTGGCAAAGTCCGAAGAAGGGTCAACTTATAAAACCAGCGTCACCGCAGGAGATCTGATGGAAAAGGGATGGAAGGTTAAGGCCGACCAGGATAATCCCACCATCAAGGCTGTCACATCGGGAGCATATAATGCCAGAGTCGCCATCGAGGATCTGGGAGCTGATCGTATCGGCCATGGTGTCAGGATCTTCAACGATCCCGAGCTGGTGGACTTGGTCCGGGAAAAGGGCATACCTCTGGAAATGTGCCCCACATCCAATGTTCAGACCGGTGCCACCGATGACATGGCAAACCATCCCATAAAAAAATTCTACGACGAGGGCCTGAAGGTAACCATCAATACCGATGATCCCGGCATCAGCGACATTGATCTCACCGATGATTACATGAAAGTAATCAATCAGTTTGGCTTTTCACTAAATGATGTGGAAAACTTTGTGATGAACGGTGTGGATGCCGCATTTCTGCCGGAAAAAGAAAAATCAGCCATGAGAGATAAATACCGGCAGGAGATACACTCAACCTTTGACCAGTTCCTGATGGCAGAACCAAACAGGGCCGGCCATGAAGCCAAAGGACAAAATCCTGCCCGGGCAGGACCTCC
>CAYNGH010000093.1:0-13359 GCA_964396845.1 uncultured bacterium
ACCCCATTTGGAATGGGGGAACATGAGTCGAGATGATCATGATCGGCGGGATATACCATCGGGCCGTTGTTTATGTATCGGCAGGACATAGCTCTCGGGCTGATGGGGAAAATATGAGTCGTGATGTCCATGATTCTTGGGATATAGCTCTCGGGCCGTTGTTTATGTATCGGCAGGACATAGCCTTCGGGCTGTGGGACACTTTAGAAGTGCCCGATATGAATCATGATGTTCATCATCGGGCCGATTCATTCATAATCCTTACTCTAACTCTCGACTACAGGCTTCCCCCAAACCCTCTCGAAAAAGCTTCAACTAAGGTAATGACAAGCATTTGAAATACTTGTCATTTCTTTTTATCAATGTGTGATCAGTTATTCTTTTTTTAGAACGTACCTTCTTCCTGTTTATTCTTTATCAGATGTTTTTTCGATGATATTTGGTTTTGCAAAAACACTCATCTATCTAAGCTCAACTCTTAGTAACGCCTGATACATGTTTTTTATGATTCAAAAACCTTGTGGGTATTCCCGCTGGATTTTCTTGAAGGATTATCCCAGATGCTGAAGAAAACAAGGCCGTTTAATGCAGACAGAAACCCCTGACACATTATACCTGCCGGGGGCTGTCTTATGAAAGGGGATTTGGAAGAGTCCGTCATCCGTCGGGCTTTAAGATAAGATGAGCATCAAGGTTGGAATAGATATCGGTTCTGATACCATAAAGACCGTCATAATTGACAGCGATGAAAAGGAAAAGATCCTGAGGCTGGATCCTGTCCGGGTGTCAGGAAAGCCCGTGGATCAGCTTCGAAGGGTCCTGCGGGACCTGCTGGAGAACAACCTCAAGGGGGCAGGCAATGTATGCTTCGGCATGACAGGATCCGGCGCAGCCAAGGTTTCACAACCCCTGGGACTTAAAGCCCTACCGGAAATCGAGGCTCTGACCGCATCGGTTCACCTGTTGGAAGAGGATGTGGATCATATAATTGAAATCGGAGCGGAAACCCAGAAGTATCTTTCATTTTTCCGGGACAAGAAGACCGGCGGGAAACTTCTGGAGGATGTGATCCCAGGTGGGAAATGCGCCGGGGGGACCGGGTCTTTTCTGGATTATATGTATAGAAGGCTGAAATACGATTCCATTGATGATTTTATCGAAACTGGCCTTTCGGTGCAGGACCCTGCATCCATTTCCGGGCGTTGCGCGGTGTTTGCCGAGAGTGACATAGTTCATCACTACCAGAAGGGCACATCAAGAGATCGCATTGTAGCGGGGATTCATCAGGCGGTAGCCCGAAATTACAAAAACCTCATCGGCAAGGGAACTTCCCCCCGACGAAAGATTGCCCTGGTGGGTGGTGTTGCCAGAAACAAATGTGTTCTCAGGCATCTGGCAAATGAGCTGGAGCTTGACGAGGATCAGTTTGTAGTGCCAGAGTCGGCTCAGCATATGGCGGCCATCGGCGCGGCCCTGTCCGCGGAATCTCCGGTGGATCTGAAACAGGTTCTGGATCGTCTTGATGAAGTTCTTGCAACTCCTTTTCAATATGAATACACTGATCCCATCAGGGTTGATCAGTCAATATTCTTGGATCATTCGAAAGACGAGAACTTGAAGGATATCTCAGTGGCAATGGCTTCCCTGGGAGTGGATATCGGTTCTGTTTCCACCAAGGCTGCAGTTATCACCAAAATTGACGATGAATACCGGGTGCTGGCCTCCCACTACCGCCGTACCGAAGGAAATCCCATTGAGGCAGTCAAGGATGTTATGAGCAAAATCCAGGCTCAACTGAAAGAAAAAAACATTCAGATTGACAAAATGCTGGCAGCCACCACCGGTTCCGGGCGTTACCTGACAGGCTATTTCATTGGTGCGGATCAGATCCGTGATGAGATTACCTCCCAGGCGGCAGGGGTCACCACTTTTATTGATGACCCTGAGCTCACGGTTATTGAGATTGGCGGTCAGGATTCTAAATTTCTGAAGCTAAGAGATGGAGTGATTACCGACTTTGAAATGAACTGGGCATGTGCTGCGGGAACCGGGGCCTTGATTGAAAAGCATGCCAAGAACATGGATATTCCCATCACGGAATTTGGCGATTATGCCCTTGGCGGTGATAAGCCCCCCATTATCAATTCCACCTGTGCAGTATTCTCGGAAGCAGCCTTGATGTACTTCCAGCAGAACAATCTTAACATCGAAAACCTGTGCGCCGGGGCATGTCTGGCATCGGCAAAGAATTACATCATCAAGGTAGTCCGCAACCGCCAGCTGGGTGAGAAGATCGCCTTCCAGGGTGCTGTTGCCTTCAACCGGGGGATGGTGGGGGCCTTTGAAACCCTGCTGGACAAACCCATCATCATACCTCCCTACCCTCACCTGACAGGGGCCATCGGCTGTGCCAGGGCTGCGTATGAGAAACAGGAGAAAACTCCTTCCCCGTCAGGATTTCGTGGTTTTGAGCATGTCATTTCAGCCCGGTATGAGCTTTCCAGTTTTATTTGCAAGCAATGCGGAAATGAATGTTCTGTGATTCTTTTCTCCGTTGACGGTGAGAAATTTTATCAGGGGGATCGTTGTGACCGTTACAGCGGACAGCACAAGAAAAGCCTTGGCGAACATCTGCCGGATCTCTTCGCCTGGCGGGAAAAGCTTCTGATGAACTGCCAAGCTTCCATTGATTCCACCCACAGGGGGACAGTGGGAATTCCCCGGGGACTTCTGTTCAATGAATATTATCCCATGTTCAATACTTTTTTCCGGGGACTGGGTTTTAATGTAAAGAGCACCGGCCCCACCGACAAACAAATTATCCGCCGGGGTATTGAAAAAACCGTAGCGGAGCCATGCTTCCCCATCAAGGTTGCCCATGGCCATGCCGCTATGCTGGTAGAAGAAGGTGTTGATTACCTGTTTGTTCCTTCGATAATGAGTGTCGAAAAGCCCTGTGGCAAATTTGACCTGGCGGTTACCTGTCCTTATATCCAGAGTGCCCCGGATGTTTTCAGGGGATCCCTGGGATTGGATGATTCCCCGATAAAGCTCATAAACCCCGTTCTTTTTCTGGATCGAGGGCCACGGCACATTGAACGGAAGATGGTTGATGTGGCAAAACAAATGGGTATTTCCGCGGGCAATGCGAAGGTTGCCTTGAAAAAGGCCCTGTCCGCTCTGGAAGATTTCCGCAGTAAACTGCAGGAGAAGGGACGGCAAGTCATGGAAAGCCTTGCCGAGGACCAGGTTGCATTTGTGATTATTGCCCGGCCTTACGCCCTTCATGATGGTGGCATCAATATGAATGTTGCAAAAAAAGTCCGGGATGAAGGTTACCTGGCCATCCCCATGGATATGCTTCCCCTTTCTCACCCCGACAACGATGTTTCTGATACTTGGACCAATATATACCCGGTTCAGGGACAAAAAAAGCTCTCAGCGGCACGTTATATTAAAAATCGCCCCAATCTTCATGCCTTGGTGGTGACTTATTTTGGATGTGGCCCTGATGCCTTTATGGATCAGATGTTCTACGAGGAGTTGAACCGCCAGTATCTCACCATCCAGATTGACGAACACACTTCCGACACGGGGATTTTGACCCGGATTCAGGCATATCTGTCCTCGGTGGGATCCTGTCGCGATATGGAGAAAAAAGAAGCCATGGCTTATGATTCTCTTCCCCTTGGTCAGGTGGGAGATCGTCTGGTATGGCTTCCCAATATGAACGATTCAGTTCGGGTGATGGCGGCAGCCTTGAGAGCACACGGTATAAACGCCCGCGCCTTGCCCCAGTCCAAAGATACCGCCCTGACACTGGCCAGGGATCGAATCTCCGGGGATGTATGCGTTCCAATGCTTTATACTACTCAGGATATGTTAGAAAGGGTAGTTCAGCCGGATTTTGATCCTGACCGGGAATCCTTCTTCCAGGGGAAATCCGGTGGCCCCTGTCGTTATGGAATGTACTTTATGATAGAAAAGCTCCTCATCAGTGAGCTGGCGGGGAGGCCGGTGCCTATGGTGACCGCAGGAAACAAGAACACCGATGGCGGTCTTGGCAATTCATTTTTAATTATGCTGTGGGATGGCCTTGTGACCCATGACATGCTATTAAAAATGCTTCATCATACCCGGCCCTACGAGATTAACCCTGGAGATTCAGACAAGGTGTTTGAAAAATACGTGGATATGCTGGAAGAAGCAATGGAAGATCCTAAAAACAAGCCGGGGAATATCATCCAGCTGGCGGGGATGGTCGCCGGCGGGAGCCTTGAGTATTTAACAAATATTCTCAAGTCCGCTATGGAGGAATTCCAACAGATTTCTGTCTGCAGGAAGAATCGTCCGGTGGTGGGGATTGTCGGAGAGTTTTTTGTTCGCCAGCATACTCCTTCTAACGGTGATCTTGCTCGCACCCTGGAGAATCTCGGCTGTGAGGCTTGGCTTGCGCCGGGAACAGAATTCCTGGGGTATTCCAACTATATTACCGGTGTTCATGCGGAAGATCGCTGGAAGGACGATGGTAGCCTTGACGCCTTCAAAGAAGTCCAGTTGCGAAAGGTTCTGACGGGCCTTGCAGCCCGCCACGAGCATGTCCTTTTTGAAGCAATTTCCCCTTATGTGGGGCATATGGTTGATGAGGATCCTCGCAAAGTGGTAGAACTGGGAACCCGCTATATCACACCATTCTTTGGCGGTGAAGCTATTTTGAGCCTGGGTAAATCCGAAGACTTCGCCAGGAGAGATATTGACGGAGTGGTTTCCGTGGGCCCGTTCAACTGCATGCCGGGGATGATTGTATCTGCCCTGTCCCGGGAGTTGCGATCCAATCACAACAAGATTCCTTTCCTGAACCTTGATTTTGACGGTTTTCAGGACAATGCCCGGGACCAGAGGCTGTCGGCTTTTGTGTCCCAGGTGAAAGAACGGAGAAAGGCCAAAGAGGGGATGTGCAAGGTCTGATTATCAATCTATATAGGGTATCAACAAAAAGTTTTTTGTTACCCCTTGACAAAATTCATCACATGGTCTAATATTATGGCGGGTCGCAAAAGGCCGATACCGCGGGGTGGAGCAGCAGGTAGCTCGTCGGGCTCATAACCCGGAGGTCGCAGGTTCAAGTCCTGCCCCCGCTACCAAGTAACCGCAAACCCAGTAATCATAAGTGTTACTGGGTTTTTTGATGCCCAAGCCCCGCCACAGTGCGGGGTTCACCTCCCCCACCCTTTTGGACTGACTTGGGTAAGCCCTTTTGTTGAGGTCAGAATCGGGGAAAATACCTGTTTCTATACAATGGCCAATTTCGGCAAGTCACCCCTTTTTAGAAAAGGGAGCACTTTGGAAGTGCCCAAAATATGTCGGGATGATCATGATCGGCAGGCAAAACTTCCCGGCCCGTGGATTATGTATCGGTGAGAGTTATCGTATTCAAATGTTAGGTGCAAAGCCGAGGATACATGATCGGCAGGCCAAACTTCCCGGGCCGTGGATTATGTATCGGTGAGAATTATCGTATTCAAATGATCGGTGCAAAGCCGAGGAAAACCATTTGGGATTGAACTCGTTGATCTTTCCCGTCATCAAACCGATTCATGTTTGATCTTGATTGAAGCTCTCAGTTTTGGGCTTCCTCGACACCTTCAAAAAAGATTTATGTCACGCAATGAAAAACATTTGTAATGGTATGTCATAGCTTTTATCTCAAGTGCCGGAACCTTATCATTGCGAGGTGCGAAAACGACGAAACAATCTATTCCAAAACTGGCGAAGCCCTCATAAAGTTCTTTGGAGGAGGTTTGGAGGGACCTTTCTTTCAAGAAAGGTCCCTCCAAGAAATCCCCCAATCATTACATTACATAATAATTGAAAATAAGATCACTGCCCCCGGTAATAAAATCTCTCCTGGTCCTTGAAGTCAGGATTCTGGGAGGCGATGTGAAAGAGTTTCTGAAGATCAATGTGAGATGGCACTCTGCCCTCCATGATGGAGTTCACAATGTCAGGGGAAAGATAGTTCAGGTTCAGGTAACGATAAATAGTTCTCTCGGTCTTGTTTTCCGACCTGGCTACCTCCTTGAGGGTCATCCCCTTGTGGACCATCTTTTCAAAACGCCAGCCGAAGGCAATGGCCCTGACAAGGTTGTGGGAATTTTCGTTTACACTTATGAAAAATGTCAGCTTCCTGGGAGAATCGTCCTTGTGAATGATTATCTTCTCGATTATGGTCCTGATAAGTTCAGTTTGCTATTCTATTGACAGGTCATCAAAATCGACGGCCTTGAAATCCAGGATGCTCCCAGGTTCAACAAACTCATCAAGGGGTGAGTTGAGAAAATCCCTCAGGGTCTTTATGGTGATCTCTTCTATGTCCCCTGCAGGGATGTAATCCCCCCTGACACCGTAGTAGCGATACTTTTTTGTCTGATTCCTGGTCCCCTTATGGTTTTTCAAAGGATTCCCCAGGGAGTCAAACAGTTTTTCCGATAGAGGGAAAGAATTCTTCTCATACTTCTGGCAATGGTTCTGCTGGTTCCTGTCCAGGATATCCTGGACCTTTTGGAATAGTTCCTGGGGAACTATCCCCTTGTGTTTACCTTCATATGTGAGGTTTTCTTTTTTGAAGTCGATCTTGCCGATATATATTTTGGACCTGAGAAGCACTGCTAACCTTGAGGGTATCAGATAAGCGCCTCCCATTGTGTTACCATCTGTAAATTCCTGCCGAAAAGTGCCCACTTTTCAACCGGAATAAGTGGGCACTTTTAAATTGGACTTTACAGGTTTGATTTACTTGGAAATTATCCTTTATTAAATGATCAATGTTGTCAACAAAAACTCAGACCATAAACGCTCAGGTTTTCTCTTGTTGAGAGAAACACACCCCAGCCCCAGCTCTTCTTGAAACAGCCTCCTGGCCCTGTCAAAGTCATGGGTATAATTAACCTTTTGTCCCTTCGGGTCGCCATTGGGGTTAACCTGGAAGAACCGCCTCACTGCTTCCCGCCGATAAGGATTCGTCGGGGTCACCTCTGATATTACGCCGTTCAGGTTCTCCCACATAATCGGAATGCCCAGGGCAGGGATTAAGTTGTCATCCTGATGATTGTCCATCTCATCCCCCTTTGTTTTAACTTTTCCTTGAAATACTATCCAAGATCCCCCCGTTGTTGGAAAACGTTGAAAAAAAATCCTTAACCCTTTCAAAGTTAAGGATAATACAGACTTGGGGCCTGTCCTCAAGACTTGTTGCCACATCCTGAGTTTAGTTTATCTGGTTAGGTACTCTTGTTCACCTCTCACCCATCCTAAATATAGAGAAACGCTGTCAACAATTCCCCCGGATACAATCCCATTCACAGATGCTTTGTCTTTTGCATTGAACAAAGAAACAAACTCGGCATAATCGTTGAAATGATTGTCTTCCTGGCTGAAGGAATGCACCAGCATCAAGGCGTGCTCTGCATTAAACCGTTTTGCTTCAATCAGTGAGGAAGCTGTTCTGTGAATCAGCTGGTAGCGAATGGACTCCCCGGGCAGATTGTCCAAACCAAGTGTTTCCTTGAGAAAGTCAAGCCTTTCCAGCTTGTTGGATCTTGCATCTTCCGGCATCCATTCCCCGAGTGTTTCACCGAAAGTTTCATTCACTTTTCCCTCAACAGTTATCGATACAAGGTCATCAGCTGATTTTGCCAATATCCACAAATCATTCTGAGATGGCCTGTTTCCGCCCTTGAGAGGAACCTTGTGCTCCGGGAAGATCAGCAAGCTTTTGCAATCACAAAAGGGTTTCCCATACTGTGAAAAGACATCTGTCACGCTATCTGGAAAATCATTTTTGTCCTGCCAGCAATAGGCCAGGGATTTTGCAGAGAAGCCCGTTCTCCAGTGCTTTTCTGGCTCACTAAGGAGATTTTTCCATTCTTCTGCATTTTTCGCCGGGATATAGATTTTTGACATTGCCACATCCTCCTGAAATAAGTTTTTTTTATCATAACAACTGCTTTTTGCCCCTTTATTGCAAAAAGTTCTGACATCTTGACATAAAAGATTGCAAGCTATAATCATCAAGGTTAAAACAATCCCAGGGAAACCCCGGGAGTCTGTCAATTTTGACATTTTTATAAGAACATGACCGGGGTTCCGAGAATTGAGTGCAATGTTCGCAAATATGGCTGTCGATTACAGCATGAACGATATTGATGGTTTTGCTTATAGCATCCTGATTGTCCCGGGATGTCAACGTAGAGCTGAAATTGTAATGCCCCATATCATCGGAAAACATTTTAACTTTTGCATTTGCAATAAACACTTCGTTTGCAGGGTCAAACTTCAAGGCAATATTTATGTCATGGCCCCGGTAACTAAAGCTGTCTTCTGCCATAAGCAACATAACCATCAGCCCTCTTTCCTCCCAGAATAATCCCCCTTGGCATCCTTTGATGTTAAGCATCCATAGTTTTTGAGGGTTTCTTTCATTTCTTCTGCCAGTGCCTCTTTCAAGAACTCAGGCTCGACAACCACGGCATTTCTTCCATAGGACATCAGCCAGTTAACCATATTTTTGGGATTCTTCACCTTGACCCTGAATTCAATCTTTCCGTCCCCAAGGTCCCTTATCATCTGGGTATGATGATAATTTTTCTCCTTAATATATCTAACGAAAAAACCGCCAAATTTCACAACAACTTCGATGGGTTCGTCATAATCAGATGCAGGAAAATCCCACGGAACACTTATTGTATCTATTTGTATGTCCGATGCCGGCGGGATTTCAAAGCTCTCATCAGTCTTTTTGATCTCAACAATTCTGCAGACCTTGTAATTCTTGCATCCGCGGTAATCCTCGTGGATGCAGTCCCCATAGAGATACCAGGCATTGTCAAACACAAGCTTATAAGGAGCCACCTTGATTTCCGGAATAATCCTGTCCCCGAGATTATATGAGAAAACCACCATTTTGCTGTCATTTATTGCATCGTTTATTTTGAAAATCTTTTTGGGAAGATTCGGGTCGATATTTCCCGTTTTCAAGAAAACAACATATTTTGACAGCATATCGATGTCAACTGAAAACATTGGAATCTGCCCGATGCTGTCCGCTATCCCCGAAGGCTTCCCGGCATTGCTTTTAAGGGTGGCGCTGAGAGCAACCAACAGAGAATACAGCTCATCGGGCTTCTCGCCGAACTTTTTTACCCCCGGCACCGGTTCAAAGCGATAACGCTTCTCCTTTTTGTCATAACAAACCGGCACAACACCGGTGAGATCGTCAAAATAGCGGTAATATCTGTACTTCTTGATATCAAGGGATTTCATAACCTCGATGGTTGATCTGTCGGGGTTCTTCAAAATCTCCAGAAAAAGCAGTAACACTCCCTGGCTTCTTTTAATCTCCTCCTGGAACATAATCCAATCCTCCTCTATCAATATTTCCATTATAAACAATTCGAGGTAGCAATAAATGCTACCTCGTGAAAATTTGTTTAATTTTTTGTCAGGATAGTTTTGTTGTCTTGTTTTATACGGACAGGACAATCATATTCCGGCCTTGAACAAATATATTATAGTAATGAGGATATTATTAAGGAGGAATATTTTTAAATGGCAACAGTTGATATTATTAAAAGAAAACAACATGATTGGGCAGACGAAAAAGGCATTCCTATTGATAAAGATGATTATATTGAGCTACTCGATTTAAGGGCGAAAAAGGTGGAAAGAGACTTAAAGGAAATAAATAGAAATATATTTAAAGGTTTGGGGCCAGATTCAATTGATGAGATCACAAAAGGAGATGGCAATGAACTAAAAGATACAAAAGCAAAATTTAAGGCTCTCCATTCATCCACTGCATTGGCAGTTAATGTTTTCCAGTATTGGAAAAGAAACAACGAGAAGTTATCTATCTTGATGAAAGCCTTAGGTATTGATAGCCCAGAACGTTATGATAATATTAAATTCGAACAAAAACCAAAAAAGCCAGAGGGCATTGATGGAAACCGTCCCAATATTGATGTTCTTATCAATGAAAAAGGCAATACAGATACTCCTGTTATCGCAATTGAATCAAAATTCACAGAAACTTATAACAAGAAAGAAAAAAGTATTAAACCGGCATATAATTAAGAAGAAATTTGGGGAGCATATAACAAATGTTTTGAGATGGTAAAAGATATACTTGACAAAAAGGTTGTTTTTAAACATTTTGATGCTCCTCAAATTTTAAAACATATACTTTACCTGAAGACGAAATATAAAGATGATAATATAGAATTCAAGCTTATCTTACTGTGGTATAAACATAAAGATGCAGAAGAAAACGAAAAAATTAAAGAAGAAATGGACGAGTTTCAAAGGTATATAAAAGAAGACGGCATTGACTTCAAAATAATGACATATCAAGAATTATTTGCCAAATTAGAGAAGGCATGCGGAACGACAGATGAACACAAGGAATACTTGGATTATTTGAGGGAACGGTATTTTAAGCCCTAATTTTATAGATCTCGATTAATTTAAAATATTTGCTGTTTTTATCTTTTGTTTTAAGGTAATCTATTCGGGCTTCTATTTCCTCGGTTATCCCGGCCCCTGCCTTCAACAGCAACTCTACAAACTCATATCTGTCATAATCTATGGCATAACGCAAGGGGGTTGTTTCATCTTCCCCATATTTAATATTTACATCGGCCCCGGCTTCTATCAGCTTTTTCAGTATTTCCCCATGATTGCGGGCAATGGCAATATCAATGACCGGGGCGATGTCATCACTGCTCGACTCATTGGGATCAGCCCCAAGATCCAACAACAGGCTCAACATCTGTGAATAGCCTTCTCTTACTGCAAACTCCAAAGGGAAAATTCCCTCGCTGTCTTTTGCTTTCACTGTCACTCCGCAAAAAACCGCCCACCAAACTTTTGAAACATCATTATGCCTTAATGGGGACCAAAGGGCATAATAATTATCATCAGTGTATCGGGGGTGAAAGGGCCACCACTCCAAAAACCAGAAGACAATCAAAATCATTAAAATAAGTTCGCCAATAACCATAAATGTTTACCCCCCTATATTAATTACGAAAAAGGAAACAAATTATTGATTGGCAAAGATAAAATTGATACAAATCAGGAGGCAATTATGAAATCAAGGCTGTTTTGTTTGTGTGTTCTTGTGATGATGGCTCTGGCTGTTTTTTCACAAACCCAGGCCCAGGATATGGATGTTATCACCCGATACAGCAACCATCCCCTTCCCACTCCCGATGCCAACGGGGATTATATGGTTCCCAGCAACGGAAAATACTGGATGGTTGTTGATCCCGACTGGGATAACGGCTTGAACGGAAGGCTCACACCGGAGTGGCCCGCCGACTGGGAGCATATTAACGTTAAATGGCCTCAGTCCAATGTTGCCACGTGGCCTGTGGTTGCCAGGTTTTTCCCCGGGACGGTTTTGAATGCATCCTGGGGGAATCGAGGAGCAATTTCCCTGAAAGACCACAACGGCAAACCCTGGCTGATGATCCAGATAAGCCGGGATAGATACTGTTTTGTAAGGGCCAACAAAAGATTCATCCAGCCGGTGAGAATCACAAGATAACAGAGTAGAAGCTGATATGCAAGCCGTGTTCTCGGGACTATCATGGAAGTTTGGCTAATTTATGAGGCCTCATCGGTATTCAAGAAGCCGGTTTCCTGTATATCCCGTTAAGGTGCCTGGAATCTTATTTCACCTTCCCAACTGCTGCATTCTGTCCTCCTGATATTTGGTTATCCTATCCTCCAGGGGGTGGCCGTCCTTGATCTTGAGATGGGTCAATGAAGCCATGAAGCGGGTTCTGTCCAGGTTTGTCAATACACACACTATTCCACCGGCTTCACCGGAAAAAGAAGCATCGATTATCTTCAAGCCGTTCATCTGTTTGAAGTTGAATCCATGTTTTTTAAGCTCCCTGGTCAACTCAGCGGTGGCCACAACTGGAATCGGAACCTGGTTCAGGATTTCTTTAATTAAATCTGCAGTTTCATGGTTATCACCATTGAGGGGCAGGACATCTTCAAGTTCATCTTTTATCACTTCAAACAGGGAAACTTGTGAAAGAAAATAATGATTTACCCATTCTTTGACCAAGTCCGTGAACTCTTCAGAAGGCTTCTTGCCGGCAATGTTCTTTGTAAATCGGGAGAGAATCTCATCAAAGATTATTGCCGGATCAGGAGTTTTAAGGTCTTCTGCAATGGAAAGATAACTTAGGACCCTATCGGTCAAAGGCTCCAGCAGAGCGACAGGGTCAATCCCGTAATATGTCATCTCCTTGAGCATAGCCATTTTAACAGCCCGATCCAGGTAGTCGATTTCCGCGGGATACTTCTGGTCAAGTCTGACCGATGTGATTCTTAGAATAACGGCATCCAGGGCAAGAAGCTCAACAAGAATCTTTTCCTCGAATTTTTTACTTGGGCGTTTTTTAACCTTTCCTGCGAACTCTCCCACCTGTTCGATAATACTTTCAAAATGGTCTGGAACCATCGGCAAATAGTTGGCAACCATAACAAGGACAGCTTCCGGGTCAATCCCTTTAATGTTTTCATTCATCTCTGGGGAGAGTTTCTCGGGTTCTTTGGGGGTTTTCTTTTTAGTTTTCTTTTTCTTTGCGGGTTTGACTTCAAAGTGGTCGGGATCAAAACTGCCTCCCACCCATTCCAGCATTTCTTCGCTTTCAGGGTGTTTGGGTTCCGTTATTGCATCAAGAAAGTCCAAATATCCCAGAACCCCGCCAACATCCTCGGGAGGACAGGCCAGCTGACCATCAATGCATATGGGATACTTCACATCATCATCTCTGGGCAAAATCTTTTCCAGCAGAAGTTCATGTTCCCAGTTGTCGCCGTAATCGTAAAGGTAAACTGCCTTCTTGTTCTTTTTGGAAAATATCTCATTAAGCCTGCATTTCTTCTCACTGGTTATTGTTTCGGTTGTATCACAGGGTTCCCATGTGTCAGGGTTGGTGATTTCAATCTTTCTTCCGGTTTCAGGGTCATTCACATAAAAAGAATGGAGATGACGATTTTTCCATCCCATAAATTTCAGGATAGCATCGCTGAATTTGCCGAAGGTCATATTCTCCGGCACCAGTATCCGCCTCCATATCTTCGGCCTCATCCCCTTGAGGGTAATCTTGAACTTATATACATTTTCAAAGGATTTTTTCATAAAGGTCAGCCTCCTTGAGCTTGGACAACTTTTCTTATATGGAACTTTGGCGTTATCAGTTCATAACCCTCCAGGAAGGAAACAAACTTCAAATTTCCGATTTAATTCCCTGATACCGAGAAATTTTTCCCTGTAATGTT
>CAYNGH010000094.1:0-12668 GCA_964396845.1 uncultured bacterium
TGTTCTTTATTGGATGTTTTTTTGATGATATTTGAGTTTTCCTAAAACACATTTCAATTAACTTTCTACTTTGAGTAACTCCTGATTCTTTTTTTTGAACGCGCCTTCTTCCTGTTTGTTCTTTATCGGATGTTTTTTCGATGATATTTGGATTTGCTAAAAACACTAATTTCGCAAGCTCAACTTTGAGTAACTTCTGTTGCATGACATTTTTTATCGATGGAGTATTGTTCCGGCATGGAAAATGTCAGCATTGCCAGCAATTGAGGAACGGGCTTGAGAAGCTTCGTGAAGAAAAAATCCAATTGAAGCACCTAGGCAAAGAGCTTGTGGCAGTTCGTGAAGATAACAAAGAGCTACGGGGCATCAATGCTAATCTTCTCTGCCGGATTGATGAGCTGGAGTATGTATTCAGGCTCCTGAAGGAATAATCGATTCCTACAGGTTTTTTAAACAGGGGCAGCAGGATTTGAACCCGCGACCTACGGTTTTGGAGACCGTTGCTCTACCAGCTGAGCTATACCCCTACAGCGGCGTTATTATATCATGTTTTCAAGAATACTGCAATATGGGATTGAAGATAATTTTTACAATTAATTGCCTTCAATCCAGATCCTCCAGATCCTCCAGTTCATCCAGATCCTCCAGATCCCCAGCATCCTCAACAACCTCAACCTCAACCTCAACCTCTTCATCTGCCTCGTCACTCTCATCCAGATCACCAGATTCTTCGATACTGGCCAGCTCATCAAGGATTACCAGAAGCTCCCTTACATCTTCTTCCATCTTTCCCCCAGGGGACAACTCCAGAGATTTTAACAGATTCTCCCTGGCAGCTTCATAATTTTCCAGGTTCATATAGGCTTCGCCCAGGTAAAAATATGCATTGGCTCCCTGGGGATTCTCCTCAAGATAACGATTGTAAAACTCAATGGCTTCCAGATATTCTCCCCGGTCGGCATGATAAAACCCCCCCTTAAGACAAGTCAGCCTGATCTGCCGATGAACATGATCTGACATTTCCAGTGACATCTCAAGAACCTTGTCAAACTCACCAATAGCTCTTGTAAATTCTTCTTTCCTTGAATATAAATCTCCGAGATAAAGATGAATCCTGAGGTTTTCCGGGCACATTTCCAGGGCTTTTTTCAGATCGTTTACAGCCCGGGCATACTTGCCCCGGTTTCCTTCAAGAAGCGCCCGGCCCACATAAGCCATGTGAAAACCCGGATCAATCTGAATAGCTCGGTTAAAGTCCTGGACTGATTTTAGCACATTACCCATCTTGCACTGGATAAGTCCTCGAAGACAATATCCGACTGTACTGCGGGGATCCATCTCCAAAAAACGTTCCATCTCCTGGTGAGCCCCTTCAAAATCCCCTGCAGCATAAAGAAAAAAGCCCCTCTGAAGATAATTGACAGAATCTTCTGGATTTCTTGAAGAAAGCTGGCGAAAATATTCCGCTGCCAGCTTGATCCGGGAAATATCCCTGTATGACTCCTTGTCCGGGGGCATTTACTACCTCAAATAACAAGTTAATATTAAGAATTGCTTATTCAATCAGAAACTGATAAAACCCTCCCGGAAATCCTGCCATTACAGGTCACCCTGGCCGGATGAAAGCTGAATCCTACCGCAGAAAACCCCAAGGATTGACAGGTACACCATTCTGACGGAATTCAAAGTGAAGATGAGGGCCGGTGGAATAACCAGTGCTTCCTACCGCGGCAACAACCTGTCCCTTGCTGACTGTTTCGCCTTTTGAAACATAAAGCCGGGATGCATGGGCATACAGGGTGCTTACTCCCTTGCCATGATCGATAATTACCGTGTTGCCATAGCCACCGCACCAGCCCGACAGAATTACTGTCCCGCCATCAACAGCCTTGATGGATGTCCCATAACCAGCTCCAATGTCGATGCCTGTATGCATCCGCCATGTGCCGAATATGGGGTGACGGCGGTAGCCATAGTCGGAAGTGATGGGGCCGGGACAAGGCCAGACATAGCTTCCGGTACTCTGGGCCGGAGCATAGGAACGTCCCTGGGACTGCCTGCGGCTCCTCTGGTATTGGCGGATCATGGCCTGGATTTCATTTTCCAGCTCCTGGGTATGTCCTTCCAGTTCAACCCGGCGTTGCTGGTAATAGTTTCTCTCCTGCTCAACCCGCTCCAGCAGTTGTTCCCGGGTTTTTTCAATTGATTCCAGGCTGTTCCGTTTCTGGGTCAGCTGTCCTCGGTGGGACAACATCCGACGATATTTATCGTGGATCTCGTTTTGTTTATACTTGATGGCTTCCTGTTCCATCCGCAAAGTCTTCACCAGATTCTGATCCGACTGGCAAATCAGGCTCAAATAATTAGAATGGTTGACAAAATCAGAAAAATTACTGCTCCCCAGCAATACCATCATGCTGTTATTGTCATCATTGAGATAAATCTCCCGAAGACGTTTCTGCAACTGGCCCTGGCGTTCATCATAACGTTTCTGTATCCGGGCCAGTTCCGAACGCAGACGCTTTATGTCCTGCTGTGAAGTTTCGATGGATTTGTTGAGGCTGGCAATATCCCCCTGGAGGGTTTTAATCTGGTTCTGGGTCCTGTTGAGCTGATGAGAAAGGTCCCTTTGCTGGACATTGGAAAACTCCAGCCTTCCCTTGACAGTGCGAAGATTCTTCCGGACTTCGTTCAGCTGATGGCGCTTCTGCTCAAGGGTGGACCCCCAGGCCGGCTCTGCGATAATATAGACCGCAAAAACTATGATTAAAAGAAGAATAAATTGTGACACCACAGGACTGATATGCTTTTTGCAGTTCTTCATCTGGAATCTCACCTGTATCATACTAAAATGTAAAACTTTTTTATGCTGATTAATAAATATCTTATGGAACAACATCCCTTCGCCAGGTATGAGAAAAAATCCTGCCATCTCACAAAAACTGAACCTCTCTCTGGTCAGGTATTTTCCCTGCCAACAACCCTGGAATAGACAAAAATCGAAATGAGCATGAAAGCCATCAGCATAAAAGACAGGGCCGACCCGAAAGGCCAGTTGAAGGATTCCAGAAACTGGGCCTGGATGACATTGCCAATCATGGTAGTTTCCGGCCCGCCTAAAACATCAGAAGTTACAAAATCCCCCACGCAGGGGATGAATGTCAGCAGAGATCCTGCCACAACCCCCGGCAGACTCAAGGGGAAAATAACCTTGAAAAAAGCCCGCACCGGGGAAGCCCCCAGATCCATGGAAGCCTCCACCAGGGATTTATCCAGCTTTTCCAGGGAAACATATATGGGCAGGGTCATAAAGGGGAGAAATCCATAGGTAAGCCCCAGAATCACTGCAAAGGGAGTGTTGAGAAAAATAATCGGCTCCGAGATGATTCTGAGGCTCAGAAAAATCGTGTTGATGACTCCTTCACTTCGAAGAAGAACAATCCACGCATAGGTTCTGATAAGGTATGATGTCCAGAAGGGGAGCATAATCAGCAGGATATAGATATTCTTGCGTTTCCCACCAAAAGCTGCAATATAATAGGCGATGGGATACCCCATAAGCAGGCAAAGTATTGTTGTGACAAGGGCATACGTCAAGGTTCGAAGAAACACCGGGAGATAGTGGGGAGAAAACACCCGGATATAGTTCTCCCACGTGAATTGAGGCAGGATCTCAAAATTCTCTCCCAGTGGATGAAAGCTCTTCTCTGCCACGGTGAGCATCGGAATAATCAGGAGAAACACCGCCACCAGAATAAACGGCGACAGCATAAGGTAAGCCCTCAGCCGGGGATTCTGTTTCCAGTGAAGGCCGGCAGATTTCATGGCTTTTATTTTCTCCCCAGTTTTATGTCTTCCATCAGGATGTTCCAATATTTTTCTTCCTCACCGATATCATCATAAAATTCCAGCTTCTTCATTGTTTCCTCACATGGATAAATCCTTCTGTCCCCGGCAACAACAGGGTTGACCTTCTCCAACAGCCGGTAGGAAGTCTTCAGTGGTGTGGGATAACCGGTATGGGAGGCATTTCTCATGCCCACCTGGGGATCCATAAGATAATTGATAAACTCCCTGGCCAGTTCGGGATTCACTGCCCCCGCGGGAATACAGCAGTTGTCAACCCATATAAACGAACCCTCCCGGGGCACAACATAATCAATATCGGGATTCTCCCGCATGGCCTGATAAACATCACCGCTCCAGCCCTGACAAAGCCAGGTTTCGTTGGCCATCAGTTCATCCTGGTATGTGTCGGAAGTATATTTCTTCAGAAGGGGCCGTTGCTCCAGAAGTTTTTTCTTGGCTTCTTCAAGATGAGCATGGTTGGTGTCGTTGCCGGAGTAACCCAGCATCTTGAGAGTGCACCCGATTAAATCCCGCTTTTCATCCAGCATGGTTATCTTGCCTTTGTATTTGGGGTTCCATAAAATCTCCCAGGAATCCACCGGCTCGGCAACATATCTCTTGTTATATGCAATAACTGTGGTACCCCAAAGATATGGAGCAGACCAGTCATGCCCCGGATCGTATGGAGGGGACTTGAAAATATCCATCAGGCCGTCCATGTTGGGAATTTTATCGGGCATCAGGGGCAGGATAAGATTGTGACGAAGAAACCGGCGCAGGATATTGTCGGTGGCGATTATCAGATCATAACCGGTAACGCCGATTTTTATCTTGGCAAAGAGTATCTCGGAATTGGAATAATAGTCAACATTTATCCGGCTGTTGTAATCCCGTTCAAAGTCAGGTATGGTCTGGGGAGAAATATAGTTGGAATAATTGTAGAAATTCATGACCCGGTCCCGACTGCCCCTTGAGGAACATCCCGATAGACCCGGAAGGAGTATGGATCCTCCCAGGGCCAGAATCCCGCCGATAAATTCCCTTCGCCCGAAACGTCCCATCCTGACGGTAACCTCCTTGGATTATGGGCCAGTAGATTCTTCGGATCTTCTGGACTTCCTTTAAAAGAACAGACCGACTGGGAAAATCGGCCTATTTTTTTGTTTCCCAAACCGGTTTACCCCTGGCCTGGAAATATACTTTTATGAACTGATTAATTGATTATTCGTTCAAATAATAACGGAGCTTGAACATGTAAGCCCTGCCGGGGCCTCGGCCCGTGGAACCGGGAGGATAACGGTCGGGATAGCGGGCATCGGCAAAATCAAGATATTCGGGGACAAGATCCTTGCCCTTTGCCACTTCATAATGCCCAAGGACTTTTTCTTTGGGAATATTGTATCTGCCCATCAGAAATCTGACCAGGGCAAAGCTGACCTTGAGCTGACGTTCATTCTTGAGGATTTCATTCTCATTCCTGCCGATAAGATCCACAGATATGGCAACATGGTTCACCCCGTAAGTTCCCCTGGCCCGGACTTCCGGCGGGACAAGCTCATATATGGTGCCGTCCTTGTCAACCACAAAATGAACCGACAGATTCCCCTCTGCCCCGCCGTTGACAAAGGTCCACCAAAGCCGGGCAAAATCCTCAGTGCCGGAATAGTGCATCACAATCAGCCTGGGAGTCATTTCCAGCCGGTCATCCCGATAGTGCTTCTGGAAATATCCTCGGTATTGATCCTGCCATTGTTCCATAGGCAGATGCTTTTTTACCACTACAGCTCCCTGAACCGCCCCGGAGGCAACCCCGGGAACTGTCGGCACACCGGACACACCGGGCACAACAGGCACTCCGGGAGTTCCCGACGGGGGAGGTATGGCAGGAACCCCCGATGCCGGCGGGATACCGGGAACACTGGACGAACTGTGGGCATCCTTGCCCTTGTATGTGGGCACTCCTTTATTTTGCTGGCTTTGCAGCCGGTTGATGTCTGCATTGGTCAGGTTCTTGGCATCAACCCCAGTCAGGCTCATCATCAGGATCAGAACTGCTGGTAAAATCCCACTTAATACTCTGGAAAAGACGGCTGATTTTTTCACTATCCCACACCTCCCGGTTAATTGTGGCAATATAACATGAATTCTTCCCGGAGAACTCCGGGCAATGCCACATCCCTGCAGTTGACAATGGCTCTTTTCATATCAGGGATATTACATTTCTTCAACAACAGCAACAACCCTTCGTCCCGTGTTATTCTGGTTTCATTTATCTCTCAAATCCCGGTACTGCCATAATTTTACATAATTTTTACATCTATTTTGACTCGATTCTGCTATAATATATTTGGAGGAAATTATTATGCAACCCATCAGAATTGATGTCAACTCCCTGCAGAACCCTCAGATCAGGGAATCCGGCATAAAAATTCAAAAAAAAGAACCTCCTTCCAAAGAAGCCGTTGATACATTTGAAAAAAACTGCTTTGCCGATGAAGTGGGAAAAGAGAAAGAGTGGGCCATATTCCATTATGTTTCCGCAAACAACGACCTGGAAGAATTTTTACAAAACGATGTAAACAACACCGAGAGAATCGGCTCCAACGACAACATGCACATTGTCACCATGTTTGACAGGGACGGTGATAACTGCAAGGTTTATTACATAAAGCAGGATAAAGACAAATTTGACTCCTGGGCGCCAGAAAAACAGAAAATCCAGAACCTTGATCGGCAACTGAAGGAACTGAAAGAAAAGAGAGATGAAATTGACAAGGGCCTGGGGAAAAATCAGCCCGGAGAATCCAAAGGCATCGACGACCTGCTGGAAAGACTGTCACTGGCCAGCAAAATACACAGCCTTGAAAAAGAACGGTTCGAAACCTGGCGGGAATACGGCCCCCGGGATATCACATCGCCCATAGTCAGGGACATGGGAGAAACTGACCTGACAGATCCCAAGGTGTTCGTAGATTTTGTAGCTGATATGGCAAAAAAATTCCCTGCAAAACGTTATGCCATCCTCATCAGCAGTCATGGCTCCGGCTGGGAAGGGGCCATCGACGACGGTTTTGAACAGATGTCCTCGCCGGTAATGGGAAAGGCTTTTAAATCAATCAAAAAAGAACTGGGGAAGAAAGTTGACCTGGTGGGTTTTGATGCCTGCCAGATGGGAGCTGCAGAAATCGCTTTTGAACTGGCGGATTCTGCAAAATATATGGTAGCATCCCAGGAAGTTCTTGGAGGTACCGGCTGGGCATATGCTTCTTTTATAAATTCAGCTCAGGAGGCCATGAAAGCCGGAGAAAACCTCACAGGAGAAAGTCTGGCAAAGATTATCGTGGATACCGCCGATATCGACAAGAGAAATATTCCTGCCCTGTCGGTGATGAATCTTGAGAAATTACCGGCATACAAAAAAGCCCTCAACAAATTTGCCCAGACCATACTGGACACCGATACCCCCGACAGCATATTCAGGAGTATTGCCGACAGAACTCAGCATTTTGACGATAGCCACATGAAGGATCATTACCACTTCGCACAGTTGGTATCGGAAAGCGAAGAGATCAAAGATATAAAAGTAAAAGATTCTGCCAGAGCACTGATGAAAACCATCCGGGAAGAACTGGTCATCGCCAACCGCCGTTTTGACGAAACCCATGCCAATGCCAACGGTGTGGCGATTTTAATCGAAGATGTAATCACCGAAGATTATCGGGACACTTCCGATTCCTTCAGCTACCGGGATATCAAGCTGGCAAAGACCACCCTGTGGGATGAAGCAGTTCACAAATTTATGAAGATATAACCCCTGCCGTTATCGAACAAGTCATGACCTGGCGGTTTTAAGGATCCCCATTAAAACTATATCCCCATATTCCCCGTTCCAGTAACGATGATCCCGCAGAACCCCTTCCCGGACAAAGCCTGCTTTCTCATAGCAACGGATTCCGCCGATGTTGTCGCTGTTGACATAAAGATAAACCCGGTGAAGGTTCATATAATCAAAGGCAAAACCTGTCATGATATTTATGGCATCGGTGCAAAGACCCTTCCCCCACTGGCTCTTGTCGCCAATCATAATTCCCAGCTCCGCGTTGGCCCACTCCCGGTTTATGGAATGAAGCCCGATGGTTCCGACATGATCCCCGGTAAGGGTGTCAATGGAAAAAATCACCTGGGTATCAATCTTCTGGGCAAGCTGGAAGAATTCTTCCTCATGCTTTCGGGTAAAACCATAAATGGACCGGGAATAAAGGTTGCAGATGATTTCAGGGTCATTCATCCAAACCATCCAACGGTCAATATCATCAGCCCTAACCGGGCGCAGACTCACTTTTTCTCCCACCAGCATCCTCATCGCTCCATTCCTCCCCGTCACAGGCTTCATTGTCAAGCAACGGGCCTGCATCAATGGCCCTCTCCAGTATTGTCCTGAATCCCCGGACCTCCACAAACCGATATCCGCATCCGGGCATCAGGTATCCGCCTTTTTTCAGGATTCCCGGGGATGGATAACGGCGACATATGAGGGGCCGGTTTCTATAGTCACGGCAAATGTTTCCCTCGCCAAGAAAACCGCATGTGAAGAGCAGTTCTTCGGGATCGCTGTCATCAACCACATAAAAACGTCTGTACTCAGGGAAAACCTGGCAGACCTCTTCAAATTCCTTCAGGGTTTTCAACTGGCGACCGTCAACAAACAGGCTGACCCTCTGACAGCAGGAACCGCACTGGTTGCACCTTCCGACCCGGACAAACTCCCGGCCCAGGATCCTGGCAATAACCTTTGCGAAAAACAGCCTGATGTTAAATAAAAAGTCTGCGATACTCTTCACCGGGAAACTATTTCAACACCAGGGATAATGTTCCCCCTAATTTGGGGGCCATAATCATGCCCCCGACACTCCCCCCGGCGCCGGAAACAACACCGAATCCCCGGGCATCTATGGTTTTTCCTCCCCGGCCCATTATGACAAATGGCGCCCAGAAGAAAGGATGGGAATAAGAAACCCCCGATGAGCTTGAAGTCTTCATCAGCTTGATCCGGGCCTGTCGGAGAGCTTCATCCACAGGCTGGCCATCCCGGATCATCTCCCGGTAAAAATCACTCATCAGACGGCTGGTGGATTCATCGGCCACCGCCCAAAGACTCACCACCACCTGATCTGCCCCGGCATACATGAAGGCCCGGGAAAGGCCCATTATCCCTTCTCCTGATACATACCGCCCCAGCCCTGTCTGGCAGGCGGAAAGAACCACCAGCCGGGCATTCAAGCTCAGGCTGAATATTTCATAAACCTCCAGAAAACCGTCGTCATCGGAATCCACCCCCAGGGCCGATGGCTGGGAAAGCACCAGCCCTGAAAACATGGGGGACTGCTGGTTCAATATCCCGTGACAGGAAAAATGTATGAACCGGCCCGCCCCAATATTTTCCCGGGCCTTGTCTTCCCTGGCCAGGGGGCCTGAATATACCTGGGCTTCCCCGGGGACAGCAGAAAAAAGCCCGGCTATGGATTCTATTTCCCTGAGAGAATTGGGAAGAGGCAGGAAAGTATGACTTCGCATATCCCCAGAGGCCAGGGTGAATCCCTCCTCCTGGTGACGGGCAAGATCCTCCCGGGTATAGACAGGATCGCCCAGAGCTACCAGTCCTGTTGGGGCTTCATCACCTTTTCGACGCAGGGTGGAATCAAGCAGAGTAACTGAAGGGCTGTATATGATGCTGTATTCCTGAAGCAGATAAGAAGCCCGGCCAAATTCCGTCAGATAATCTCCCCTGCCCTTGTCATCTCCCCCATCCACCGAGGTCACCAGGGCTTCAAAGGGATAAAAATGAAGAGGGCCGTCGGGGATGATTATCAATCTGCTGATGCCGGGAGTGGCGGAGATTTCCCGATGAACTTCCTCAAATACCAGCCTGTAGAGGGAATGAGCCTCCCGAAGATTGAACCGCTCCAGAACTGCTACCTGCCTCTGAAGACTCCCTCCCGAGAGCTGTTCCATATCGGTAATGGGCCTTCGAAGCCGGGCTATCCGCCGGGAGAGTGCCTGCCGGGAAGTATCGATGATAATGGGATCCATCATTCCCCGGTGATTGATTATCCATACCGCCAGAAAATCTTCTCCGCAGAAATACTCCACTATGGCGGTGTCTTTGTCCCGGACCAGTCTTGATGCCTCCCCTGCAGTAACAGGTTTCACATCCCCGGACAAAACAGCCAGCCGGGGATTCTCTGTGCGGATCCTGACGGTGTATTGAACCAGCCTTTCCCGGGCCTGTTCCAGCTGACGAATCAGTCCTCGGGTATCGCCGTCTTCCCGGGCAATTCTGTTTCGCAGGCTTGCAATTTCCATCCTTATTTTCTGCAGATTGCTCCAGTTCTCTCCATCTTTTTCCAGCACCTGCTCAAAACGGGGACTCCCCAGCATCTCTGCAAAGGCCCTGGCCCGGGCTGCCTCGGAATAATTAAAAGCCTCAGCGCCAAGATTCTTCCGGAGAAGCAGGCGAATCAAACCCTCATAAACCGGCAGTTTGTCTTCAAAGAAAGTGGAACGGGATTCAGGGGCGCTGATCTCCCGGCGAAGTTTTTCGATGCCTTCAACCGATGATCGGTAATGCTTCAGAGCATTATCATCATCACCTACAGCCTCAAGAGCTTTGGCGGCGCCGAAGTCCGCCTGCCAGGAATCAAGGGGATTCTCCCCGCCCATGGTGTTGATATACTTCAAGGCCTCCTGAAACTTCACCAGGGCCTCCCGGGGCTTTTTCTCATTTAGCAGATTAAATCCCATCCCGGTGAAGATGCTGGGTGCCAGACTGCTCATCCCTCCGCCGGAAAGCTCAAGGCTTCTCTCCTGCAGGCGGAGGCTCTGGGAATATCCTCCCACCTGCCGGTAAACCCGGGCCATCTCCAGGAATACCCGGGCAACCATGTGGGACATCTTCATCTGGTTATAAAGATTCACACTTCGCAAGAGATTTTCTGCAGAGCCGGTATGACGGCCCATCCTGCCCAGGTAAACACCGGTTCTGTTAATGGCCTCGGCCTGGGACTCAAGAGAACGGCTGTATTCTATGCTTTTGTGTAAATTATCCAGGGCCTGCCCATAATCCCCCATCTGGAAATAAAGCCCTCCCCGGAGGCTGAATATCCCGGCATTGATCTCATCTACACCAAACTTTGAACGGGGCATTTTCTCCAGCATGGCAAGATTCTTAACAGCATCTCTGAAATCGCCCCGGGCCCCGTTAATCCGGGCCAGAAGCAGAAGGGCCGACTGCACCGAGGAACCACACCCTATGGATTCTGCATCTTCCCGGACCGCCTTAAGTTCTTCTTCTCCCTTAGACAGGGAACCTGACAGGAACAAGATCTCTCCCCCCAGAAGCCTGCAAAGAATTTCCCCCCGGGGATATGATGCCCTGCGGTATTGCTCCCGGGCAGTTTTAATCAATTTTTCAGCGCCGGCAAAGTCCCCGGCATCCTTCATATCCCGGGCCTTGTCCAGAATCCTGTCCCCTTCAATCACCCCGGGATAATCCCCAGACACAACTTGTTTTTTATTTGCAGAAACCCTGGACAGCCTGTCGGCATATTCTCTGGCAAACATATAGTTGCGGGTATTGCCGGGATCTCCCGTGGATCGGGGCCATTCCAGCTTCCCACCACCGCCGAAGCTTAAGAGCACTGACCGGGATTCCCCGGAAACAGGGTCAATGAGGCTGACTGCCATATCGATGTTTCCATCACCATCCATGTCCCCCAAAAGGGGTGGAGCAAAGGTCAGGGACCTGGTGGTGAATCTGCCGGCGACACTCTCAGTCCTGCCACTGATGAGAAGGTAACTCTGGTTGAAGAAATGCACATCAGGCCTGTCGGCACTGGAGGAAACCCGAACCAGTATGTCAATATGACCGTCGCCGTTTAAATCCGCGCAAACCGGCCCACCCGAGAGTCTGTCGAAAACTCTTATTCCACCTTCATCAGGCAGATTCACCGTCATCAGGGGCTTTCCCGTTACACCGTCCAAAACCCTGACAACCTCAGAGGTCATCAGGACAACATCAGGCACACCATCGCGGTTAAAGTCCGCCAGGGCCAGGGAACATTCGGTCCCGTATGGACTCTTCCACAGAATCTTCTGCTTCTTAACAGAAACAGCCAGAGTAGTGTCCCCCGACAGGATCACATCCTGGGCACCGTCACCGTCAAGATCCCCAATAACCGGGGATATTTCAAGATCCCCGGCAGTCCGGGCTTGAAATTTCCATATTTGCTTCCCGGGATATTTATAAACCGACAGGTTTCCCAGGCGATCAGCAATGCAGTATTCATAGCTGCCGTCCCCGGTGAGATCCCCCACGGCAGGCGGGGCATAAGGACTGCAGTCCAGAGGGGCAGTGACTCCGACTGTGGTGGAATCGGAAATCACCTCAAAGGCTGATCCATTGAAAACAATAAGATCCGGGGAGTTTTTATCCCTGAAGGGGAACACCACCGGGCCTGTGTCATCCAGCCTTGTCGTGCCGACTTTTCTGCTCCAGACAACCCTGCCGTCGGCTCCCGAATGTGCCGAAAGATAACCGTTCTGATCTCCAAAGAAAAGAAGAATTCCCTGGGAACCATAATTGCCCACTGCCCCGAGGCCGGTGATGTTGCGGGATGGCTCGGTCCATTTCATTCTGCCGGTGGAGCCGTCAACAACCGAGATGTCCATATCAAAGGTCACCAGCTCAAGGTTGCCGTCGCCGGTCACATCTGCCATCATTCCCGGCATATTCTGATTGACAGGGCTTCTCCATACCAGCC
>CAYNGH010000095.1:0-12483 GCA_964396845.1 uncultured bacterium
GACAGCCGGGTTGAATGTCAGCTCATAAAAAAACAGATTGGTACCGGCGAGAGCATCGCAGTATTCACCGACGGCATCGGTGAGTTTATTCCCAACTCCGAGGTAGCCATCATATTCAACTCCACCCCTTCCCTGGATGAATCCTGCCAGAGGCTGGTATCCCTGGCCAGAGAACGAGGCCTTTCCGACAACGCCACAATTCTGTCTTTTACCCTGGAGGCGGGACAGGAGCAAAAAGAAGAGCAGGTATTTGACGAGGAGATCCCCGTGGAGAAAAAAAAATCCCGAAGGGGACTGGGCTGCAATATCATATACTTCCTGTCAATCCTGTTGTTGCTGGGGGCAATCGCTGCTGGCACCCACATCGGCGTCAAGCATGCCAACAGGCTTTTCCAGAATCTTTTTGCCCCCCCGGCGAAATACCCCGCAGAAGAAGAAAAGACCAATCCGGACCTGATTGAAACCGGGCAGTCATTTCTTGTGAAGCAGGAAGAAACAGATCCCCTGAATTTCTTCCGGCTCAACGGCCGACGGCTGGATCCCGGCAAAAGCCGGTTTGAGATAACCGATGTCAACAACCGGCTGGAAATCCTGCCGGTGATGAGCAAGGGGACATACTGGGCAGAGCTGAAATTCAACAGCAAGAATTCCTACGAAGTATATGAGGGGAGCAGTCGCAACAAGATTAACCTCTTCGAGGATGTTGTAAGGGTATATCTGACCAGAGGAGCCCAGGTGAGTCTTCATCCCGACGAGATTCAGGGAGTCACCTCCATAAGGCTGTCAGGGCTGGAGAGTCCTCTGCGTCTATCTTTTTCAAAGCAGAATCTTATTTTAAAGGTAAAAACCGATATTCCCCAGGAGATCCCCGCCGGCGACGGCGACGGTGACGGCCAGGATGAAGATGATAAAGAAGATGACGAGGAAAACCAGGAAAAGAATGACAGCCCCGGCGATAAAGAGATGGATGCCAACGACATAGAAGAAGATCTGCTGAGGTAAGCCCCGGATGACGAAACTGGTATCCGCCGGGTTCGGCAGATGCCGGAACCCCTGTGAAAAGAGGATGATTATGAAAAAAAATATGGCAGCAAGAACAGTATTTATGATACTTCTGTCCGTGGTTGTGTTGTGGGGGCCGGCCCTGGGTCAGGCTCTTCCGGTTCCAGATGACAAGGGAGATTATGTCAACCCCACCTACCACATGCTGTGGAAAGTGACAGATCCTGACCCCGGAGGACTCAACGGCAGGCTTTCTCCGGATTTCCCCCTCACCTTTGATCACCGGGAATCCCCATGGCCCTCCATGGATATTCTCAACTGGCCGGTTATCCGACGATTCAGGACGGGAACCATCCTCACCGCCAACACCAAGATGGCAGGGGCCATGGTGAAGGACAGCCGGGGGCTTCCCTGGCTGAAGGTGGAAATTGGAGCCATCGACACCAATGACCAGGGAGGTGATGTTGTCTGTTTTGTCAGGGCCAATTCCCGCTTCGTTGTTCCAGTGGCCGATTCCGATGAATTTGGCGGAGGTGTCATGGGTATCGGGGTGATAAGGGATCCCGACGGATATACTAATGTCCGCACCGGGCCTGGCACCGGGCATGATATTCTTACCAGGATTAATGAGAACACTCCCTTTGTGATACTAAATTCAAAGACCCCCTGGTGGCAGATCCTGACTCCCTGCGGAAGAAAGGGCTATATGCATGAATCCCGGATCGACTCTGACAGATATTTTAACCAGGGAGTATGGGGGGCAGCCGTGGTGCGGGATCCCGACGGGTTCGTCAATCTTCGCCGATCCCCGTCCACCTCATCGCCGGTGGTGACTGCCATAAAAAACAATTCGGTGGTTTACCTGATCATACCAGATAAATTCACCCATCCTGTGGGGCCATGGGCGCCGGTTTTATCCCCCGGAGGCCAGAAGGGCTACATCCATAAATCCCGATTGCAGTGGATTCCCCTGTAAATAATGGTGTGAAGGGTATGAACCCCAGGGAGAGAATTATTGACAGGCAGAGGGGAGTGAGTTTATTGGACAAAAAAATCCCGGAAGAGGAAAAGGCCGACAAGCTGTATTTTACCATCAGCAGGGAAATCGAAAAGGGTTGGATGGATACCGTCCTGACCCAGCTGGGGCGACTGGAAAAAATGGAAGGGGAAACCCCCCGGGTCCTGGATCTGAAAGGTTACATCGCCACCAGCCAGGGGGATTATTCCAGGGCAGAGGCTCTGCTCAGGGAAGCCTGCCGTCAGAAACCCGGTTCCCGGCGTTTCCGGCTCAATCTTGGAAATCTTTACATGGCCATGGAAGAATGGTCAAAAGCCGTGGAAACCTTTGAAGGGATCCTGAGGGACAACCCCGGTTTCTATCCTGTCCTGAACAACCTCACCATGACCCTGTTTAAAATGGGAGAATGGGAGAAGACCATAAGTTACATCGAAGAGATGAAAAAGCTCCGATCCCTGTCCCCGGTGCCGTATCGCCTGGAGGCCCTGTATTATTACAACCGCGGTGATTATGAGAAAGCCCTTCAAGCTGCGGATAAAAATATTTCCCTGGATCCGGACAATCCCCTCACCTTCACCACCCTTGCCCAGATATTCAACGCCCTGGAAAGATATAAAGATACCGCGGTGGCCTATGAGAAAGCCCATGAGCTGAACCCCGGGGATATGGATATTCTAACAGGTCTGGCCATTGCCTACGGCAATATGGAGAGGTTTGATCTGGCCGGGGAAATTTTCCTGAAGGTGATAAAAAGCCAGCCCAACAACGGCACTGCCCACAAGGGGCTTGCCCTTTATTATCAGTTGATGGGCGATGATGAAAAGCACAGTTATCACAAAGAAACTGCCCGAGTACTGGGGCAGGATGTATAATCCGCCGGGAATGACGGCGCCGGAGGTTTTTTGCAAAAAGATGTCCCCACCAAAAAAGAACTGGAAAAGAGCCTGGCCCGCCTCAGGAAAATTTCTGCTTCCATAAACCGGTTCTCAGGGAGCAGAAGTGAAGAAGCATCCACAAAGAAATTTCGCCGGCAGGTGGCCATGGGTCTTGCAGAACAGGCAATGATTGTAGATAAGTTCATCAGCCTCTCCAGGGATCAAGAAATCCTCGAACGTTTCACAGGAATAGTGAAGCTCATCGAAGAGAAAAACCGCCTGATGGAAGAAGCCGGTGATTCTGATGAAAGAGCCCTACTGCGCCGGGAGATACTGGAACATGTTGAAGAATGGATCGGCTGTCTTGAATTGATCATCACCGGTGTTATCAACCAGGCTTCCCAACAGGGGAGGGAATGTCTTGATGCCGAAAAAAACTAAATCAAGAAGCGCCTTGTTTATAATTCTCCTGTTGATTATAACAGCATCCCTGGCCACGGGTATATACCGGGTCATAAAGATCCCCGCCACATCAACAATCCCCACCCCGGAGCCAAACCTGCCCGAGGATTACGACCCAAAAATATTAACCGTCGGGGTTGATTCCCGGCCTGCATCCATGTTGTTTTACGCGGTCAATCATTATATCCCCCCGGATCGTTTTCAACTGCGCCCTGTGATCATCGAGGATCCCAACCGCCGGTGGATGATGATGTCCGCCGGAGAACTGGATCTTGCTTTCTCCACCCTGCCGGAATTTGTTCTGGGCATTGCCCGCCACAGTCCTGGAAAGGCAGTGGCTTTCATATCCTCCTCCACCGGAGCAGATGGCATAGTCACAAAGATTCCCTTGACGAACCCCGACGGGCTTCTGGGCAGGAAAATCTGCGCAGTGCCGGGAAGCGCCGGGCATTATTTTCTGGTGCAGGTTTTAAACAGCCGGGGCAGATCCACCGGTGAAGTGGAGTTTATCCCATCTCCCGACAATGAAACCGCCCTTGAATATTTTCTCTGGTCAGATGAAACCGATGCCGTGGTTCTGTGGGGAGAGCCTTTCCAAAGGGCCAGGAAAAATCACCGCCTGCTGATTTCCACCGACACCTTTTTGCCTGTGCCGGAACTCCTGGTGGCAGGAGAACATGTCATGGCTCAGCGTCCTGGAGATCTCCAGCTGGCAGTCAACGGTTATTACCAGCTGGCTGACTTTGTGAAAACAAATCCCGGACTGGCCCGGAAACTGATCTCTTCGAGATCCGGCAAATCCATAGACCAGGTGGATGCTATGCTGGCAGAAACCCGTCTTTATTCCCTGGAGGAAGCCCAGGCCATTTCCGGGGAAAAAATGACAGGCGACATGAAAGTCATCCAGCAAATCTGGAGTATCGAAGGATTGCCCAATGCCGACAACCCCATAAAACCCGAATCCACGGTGAATAATGTCTTTATGGAAGGAGCCACTGTCCGGCCTGCCATCCCTCTTCTTGATTCTCCCGGCCCTGCCGGAGAAAAACCCTCCCCGGCCCCTTCTTTGTCAACGGTTCCTGTGGAATCCCCCACCTCCCCGGCGGGAGTGGATCCCCCTTCTCCCCGGGAAGATTTTGTTGGCCCTGAGGATCTCGAAGGCCCGGTGGTGATCCTTCCGTGAACTGCGGGGTAAAGCTGGGCAGATACACCCTGCCGGGACTGATGATAGGGTCCTCCCCCTTCTGCGGATCCCGCCAGTTCGGAGAAAAAGCCGATAGATACCGCCGGCGTTTTTTTGGAAATCCATCAAATATGACAGAACTCCTGGTGGATATTTACCGCCGGGGATACCCCTCAGCCCATATCCTGCCCCTGGATCCCATGGGAGAAGCAGTGTTGGAGGCATACCGGCAGACAGGAGAAAAGTTTCCCATCATAGCGACTCTGCTACCCCAGGACAAAGAAAGCCAGTGGCGTTGGCTCCGACGGTTAAAAACCGCCGGGGTTTTTCTCCACGCCGGCGAAACCGACACCCTAAATATTTCCCTCCTGGGGGAGTTTTCTGCCCGTTGTCGCAGGGAAGGCACGGTGCCGGGGTTTGCCACCCACCGGGGAGGAGATGTCATCCCGGCCATAGATGGCGCGGGCATTGATGCAGAAGCATATCTTTGTCCTGTCAATGCCTCCGGAGCCCACCTTCATCCATCGGCATCCTCGGTCATTGAAGCTGTCAAAAACACTCCCCGGCAGGTGATAGGCATGAAGATCCTGGCCTGCGGAAATCTGGATCCCCGGGAGGCTTTCCCCTTTGCCCTGCCTTATGTGAATGCGGTTGTAGTGGGGATGGTAACCACCGATGAGATTGCCCGGAACATTCAGCAATTCGAGAAACACAGTCACCTTCTGGGGACTCTTCGCAGACAGGCCATCTGAGAATCTGCCGGGAATCCTATTGAATCAAAATATCGGCAGTTATGCAGATTTTGGCCAAACGGGAAGGGAGATTGGGGTTTTTGGCTAAATGTAATGAAACAGTGAAGTATAATCAGCCGGGATTGAAAGGAGGCCGGCGGGCAAAAGTCACCGGTGTGCTTCCGCCGGATTGCCCGCCCAGAAGATAAGCATGAGCAAAAATACCACAGAAGAAACTACAGGCCCCGGAGGGATCGAGATTACCAGTGACATCAAGAAGCATATGAAAAACAAGCTGGATCCCCTGCTTCAGGATATTGTCATGAACTCTGCCACAGTTCCTGTTATTGTGCAGACTCCCGACGGACTGAAGGACGATGATCGCAGTCGGGTTAACAAGGTGGGGGGGAAGATTAAAGATGATCTTTACATCATCAATGCCTTTTCCGCGGATATTCCCACCGAGGGGATTCTCCAGCTCATCCAAACTTCACGGGTACTCAAAGTGTATTATGACGCTGAAGTAAGAGCCGTATAGCCTGATCGGCGGGAACGGCCGTCAATGCAGGCCGTTCCCTGGCTTTATCCCCGATGCTTTCCGAATTTTACATCCTTGACCCGCCCGTCCTCATGGATGGGAGAAGGGTATTCGTGAATAAGATAAATTAATCTTTGCACCAGTTCTTCCGGGTCCTCGGTGAACACCATGTTTTCGTGAATATCCCGTCCGCACCACTTGACGATGTCCTTCAGATAATTGGATATTCCGCCGGAGTTGAGCAGGACCCCCACAGGTTTTCCTTCTTCATAGGCGATGGTGAATTCATTCAATGTGCCGATGCCACCCCCCAGAATAATTATCCCGTCGCTGGATCGAATGTTCACGATATCCCTTTCCATGAACCCCATACCTGTGTAAAGTATGATGTCGTACACCCCGATGGGGGACTTGTATTCGTGGACATGTTCATGCCGGGAAAAAGCCGGAGAAACCCCGAGAATAAAACCGCCTTCTTCCTTTGCGCCCTCCGCTGCGGCGTGGGGAAGACCAGGACAAGCTCCATTGACCAGTATGCAGTCCCGGCGGGCAACACACCGTCCCACCTGACGGCTCTTTTCCAGAAACATTTTGTTCTCGGTCATATCTCCCGATGCGGATCCCATTACTCCGATTTTCAGCTTCACTTTCATTACCTTCCTGTCAATTAATCAAGATATATTCTTATGAGGAAGGCTTAAAACCTGCCCAAAATAAAACGCGCCCGGTAGGACTTGAACCCACAACCCTCAGATCCGAAGTCTGATGCTCTATCCAATTGAGCTACGGACGCATTAACGGTATTATATTATCAAAAAACCCCGGCGTCAACAAAATTTTTAAAATTCCGGGAATATTTTGAAATTCCAAAAAAGTATAAATAACATGTTGACATGCACGAAGGAAATTCTAACTGTTGGGAGAATACAGATCCATTCGGATCCTGTTTCCTCCGGGAAAAGGATCTCCCCGCAATTCCAAGGGGTTGTGGGAGATTTCTGTATATATACAGAAAAATACTACGAAAGGGAGGGTGTGATGAAAAAACAGATTTTATGCCTGTTTTTATTACTGGCAATGACTGTTGCCGTCATCGCCCCGGCAATGGCCGCTCCCCTGTTTCCCGATGTGCCGGATCAGCACTGGGCCAGGGATGCAGTAGCCGACCTTTCCGCCAAAGGCATTCTGGAGGGTTATCCCGATGGGACCTTCAAGGGTGACAGGGCGGCAAGTCGCTGGGAAATGGCAATGATGCTGCAACGTTTCATGGCCGGCATGGAACAGGCACATGCCCGCTTTGCAACCAAGGCGGACCTGGAGGCAATCCGGGCTCTCGCCAACCAGTACAAGGATGAGCTTAACGCCATCGGAGTAAGGGTTAAAAACCTGGAGGAACAGACCTCCGCAATAAACAAAAGGGTTACGGAACTGGAGAGGATAAGATTTTACGGATATGTTCAGGGCTCAGCCCCCTTTATCAGTGTAAATTCTTCTTTCCCCGACATGGGCTCCCCTTCAATGCCCGTAGTGGACTGGACCAATGGAAGGCTTTTAGTCAGCGGCAACGGGTTGACAACTTTGGCGAAACTCGGCACCATAGTAAGGGTAAACAAGGATTCCTTCTTTGGTATGGAGTTGGTCGGGTTTGATGCCCGGGGCGACGATGTATTAAACAGCTACTGGGGCCTGACACCGCCGGTTCTTTCCAATCCCTACACTCAGCAGGGAAGCGCAACCCCCAATGTGCAGGCCAAGAATAACGTTCCCTGGACCAAGGTCACTCTGGATCGTTTCTGGTATCGTCACAAACCCACCGATACCACCCTGACCTTCGGCGCATTTCAGAACGAGAGGACCGATGACATCATTCTGAAGGGACAGCGCAACCCCAACATCCATGCCCCGGAGATTCTCCCCTTCTACGGGCTTTCCCTCAAGGGCAGGATGAGCAGGCATCAGGACAACAAATGGGATTACGAGGTGAATTACTCCCGTCTTCCCCAGGCTTCATTCATGACCACCCAGATGTGGGCCGGAACTATCCGCTACAATAAAATCAAGGACAGTAAATGGGATGGAGGAATCCACTTCATGCGGGCCTACAACCGCCGTTTCGGCGACGGGGTCAAGTATGATCCGGGTTCTGTAAATGCTCCCATTCTGCCTGCATACCCGGTTGCACCGGGCAATGTGGCAGTTTACTGGAGAAACCGGGCCGGCGCCATCAACAATCCCCGGCTGGGCCCCCAGAACTACATTGTGGGCGGTCTTGACTTGAACTACCGGATTAACGATCAGTGGGAATTGTTCGGAAAAGCCGCTTTTTCCAGCTACGATCCCGACACCACCAACACCACTTACGATGCCACTGCCAGCGGTAGTGCGTTTTTTGCTGGTGTGAAGGTAAAGCTGGACAAGTTTGACGGACGGCTGACATACCAGCATGTTTCCGAGGCTTATGATCCCATGATCCTTCAGTATCCAGGGGCTGGCTCAGGAATACCAGTATTCCTGCCTTACTCCACATACTATGTTAATTACTACCAGCTCCATGATTATATCAATTATCCCAACAACCGTCATGGAGTCAAACTGAAGTTAGGTTACGACTTCACCGACAGGACCCGGGCCGAGGCTGATTTCGGCTACCTCCAGCAGGTGAAGGCATCAACCTTGAACCAGTTCACCACCGTGGGAACCATTGAGCCTCTATTCCCTTATCTTCAGACGGCAGGCAACACCACCAAGGGCAGTGTCACCGACTGGGGAATCAGGCTTTCCCACAAGTTCAACGACAAGTTCTCGGGCAGAATCGGTTACTTCAACTACAACCAGCGCCGAAATACCGTGGCTGTTGATGATATCGATCTGAAGGAAGACATGGCATATCTCAACCTGGCTTACAAGCTCAGCCCCAATGTTGACCTTTACGGCAACTACTATTACATCGATTACAAGGGGCACACAGGGCTTGCAAACCAGGGCTTCCGTCAGCACATACCATCAATCACTGCGGAAACCAAAATCGCCAAGAATATCCGAGCTGGCCTGACCTATCGTTACTACAACTACAAGAACAAGCTGGTGACAGGCCGGGACTGGACTGCCCACAGCGTTCTGTTTGATTACAAGCTGGACTTTTAAAACCAGCTAATAATTAACCAAGATACACAATCACCCCCCGCCAAAGGGGGGTGTTTTTTTTGTCTTTTATATTTGTCGGCATAAAACATTACACATCACATATGTAAATTTTCCAAAAAAATTAGATCCTGATTTCAAAGTCGGTTTATCACTCCCGGGGCGTCGCTGATCCTGGGCTTATCCTCTCAACTGGTGCCGGCTCACCTCCCAAATGAGAGATCCCTCGGAAGATTCCTCTCCCGGAAGGGCAAAAGCCGGACAACCACCCGACAAGCTTGTCTGAGAATGCCTGATAGTTGAAAGCATTGCATATTATAACTGCGGTAAATTATCAGTAAATTATAAAGATGCCCCGGTTCAAAATCAAAGGCTCCAAAGGACTTTACCCCCCCATGGCATGAAAAGATCTTTTTTCAAAAGGGGTAAGGGTTAATGTGGTAAATATACCCTTGATTAGGAGAGGTTTAAGGCTTATGGCGACAAAAAAAATCGATTCCGGTGAAGGCTCGAAAAAGCCTTCCCGCAAAGATATCAAGAAAAAGAAAGACAAAGCTCCTGCCGGCAAAGAGCTGACCCCTCAGGAGAAGGCCCGTCGAAGCAAACTTATGGGAGATATTCTCTGGGTAATTGTGGGTCTGGTCTTCATATTTATATTTATCAGCATCCTTTATCCTCACTCGACGGGAGCCACGGGAGAGTGGATCAACGAACTTTTTGTATATTCCTTCGGCCTGGGGGCATATCTGTTGCCCCTGCTGGCCATATATGTGGTGCTACACTCCATCTTCCGGCTCACATCCCTGGGAACCCACTGGGTGATTCTCCTGTGCCTTATCATCCAGTTTGACGCATCCCTTTTCCTGCACCAATTCGGCTTGGAGGGCGGGGCCGTCGGCAAATGGATGGGGGATGTGGCCCTCCAGCCCATCGGGTCTGTGGGCAAGGGGTTGCTGTCGGTGGGAGTGGCCTTCATTGCGGTGATGATCCTCACAGGACTGTCCCTGGGGGATATTTATAGCTACCTCAAGCCGGGATTCATTTTTATTGCAAAGCTGGCCCGCCGGGGCTTCCGGGGCATATACAACTTCCTCACCTTCCGGCAGGAATCCGATGAAAATGAAAAGCTCACCAATGCTCCCCTGGAGAGTATTCCCGATTTGTCACCCCTGGAAGAAACAGAACCGGAAACCGCCACCGGGAGTGATGACCTTGATGACGAGGACGAAGACGAAGATGACAGTGAACAGGATGAGGATATTTCTGATGACGAGGATGGCCATGACGAATCTGTGGAAATAATACCACCTCGAAAGCCGGAAATGATCCTTCAGAATCTGGATCCCGACTCTGGCGAGGTGGCTCTTCCCAAGGCCAGGGATACCGTGGAAACATCAGCTCTGGAGGATGGAACAGCCCCCATTGCAACGCCTCTGGTGGGCACTGCCAACGGAAAACCCACAGGTTACGAACAGCTTCAGCCCCAGAATGAAGACGATGAACTTCCCGGCGCAGGCTCATATCAATATGAACTGCCACCGCTATCCCTTCTGAAAAAAGCAGAAAAAGGCGACTCGGAAAAGTCAGCCCGGGATTATTCACAGCTTCTGGAAGAAACCCTGGCAAACTTCGGTGTTGAAGTGAAGGTGGTCAACAAAGTCCGGGGGCCCACGGTCACCAGGTATGAGCTTCAGCCCGCCAAGGGTGTTAAAGTCAAGAAGGTCACCAGCCTTGCCAATGATATTGCCCTGGCCCTGGCGGCATATTCAATCCGCATCGAAGCGCCGATCCCCGGCAAGTCTGCCATCGGCATCGAGGTCCCCAATCATCGGATTGACCCGGTGTTCCTGCGGGATATTCTATACAAGGCCAATTATAAGAAACTGCCGGCCCTATCCCTGGCCCTGGGAATGGACATCACAGGACGGGCGGTGACCGCGGATCTCCTGAAAATGCCGCATTTACTCATTGCCGGCGCCACAGGATCGGGAAAATCCGTCTGCATCAACTGCGTCATTGTCAGTATCCTCTACAAGGCAACCCCCAACGATGTCCAGATGGTGATGGTGGACCCCAAGCGGGTGGAGCTTTCTCTTTTCGAGGGTATCCCACACCTGGTGGATGTCCAGTCGCCCTCGGGCAATAATATCATCACTAACCCCAAAACCGCAACTCTGGCCCTGAAAACCGTCAGTGAAATCATGGATCAGCGCTACGAGGATTTTGTGGCATTGAAAGTCCGCAATATAAAAGAATATAACGCCAAGGCAGAAGTGCCCATACCGTATATCGTGGTGGTGATTGATGAACTGGCAGACCTGATGATGGTTTCATCCTCCACAGTGGAACAATACATCTGCCGTATTGCCCAGCTGGGAAGAGCCTCGGGCATCCATATGATCCTGGCTACCCAGCGTCCTTCGGTGAATGTCATCACCGGCCTTATCAAGGCAAATATCCCATCCCGTATCGCCTTTGCCGTTTCATCCCAGGTGGATTCCAGGACTATCCTGGACCGGGTGGGCGCAGAAAAACTCCTGGGAAAAGGGGATATGCTGTATATGCCCGTGGATGCCAGTGATCCACTGCGACTACAGGGCGCATTTGTTTCCGGCGATGAGATAATTAACACCGTGGAATTCTGGAAACAACAACCGCCACCAGAAAATATCATCCCCATCGAAATTGAAGAAGAAGAAGGAAATACCAGAAACAGCATCAACGAAAATGACAAAGACGCCCTCATTGACGATGCCATCGATGTTATCCGCACCACAGGACAAGCCAGCGTTTCAAACCTTCAGAGAAAAATGAAAATAGGATACGCCAGGGCAGGACGGATTATGGATCAATTAGAACAAATGGGCATCGTAGGCCCCGCCGACGGCTCCAAACCAAGACAAATCCTGATACCACCCATTTAAAATGAGGGCACTTTGGAAGTGCCCGATTTAGAATCGGGGAATATGAGTCGGGATTGTCATGATCGGAAGGCCAAAACAATCGGGCCGTTGTTAATGTGTCGGTAGGCGTTTTCGGATTTTGTTTTCTTATTAATTCATCTTCCGGTTGATTGAAAGCTGTCGCCGGAAGGGTGGTTGTTGAATGTGAACTGTGGAGCAATCCCTTCAATGACCTGGCAGGGAGGCCATAAAACCAGTCCCCTTGACACGATGTCAAGGGCCGCAAATGGTACAAGGATGAACCGTCTTGCGGTTGACAGGTTTTATGAGCCGACATGACAGCAGTCATTGAGAAGATTGCGGAATGTGAACAAAAATAACCACCCACCGGCACTTTGGAAGTGCCCAAATAGAGTCGGGATTGTCATGATCGTTGGAACATAACCCTCGGGCCGTGGGGCACTTTGGAAGTGCCCGATTTAGAATCGGGGAATATGAGTCGGGATTGTCATGATCGGTGGGATATAACCCTCGGGCCGTTGGTTATGTGACAGTGGGCGTTGTCAGGCGTTGTCAGGCGTTGTCAGGTTTTGTTTTCGTTTACCAAGCTCAAGATTAAACTTAATTAAC